>NZ_JASCAN010000004.1:0-105870 GCF_029967775.1 Enterobacter sp. V89_11
CGACCTTCGGGTTATGAGCCCGACGAGCTACCAGGCTGCTCCACCCCGCGTCCGTGGAAGCGCACTATACTCGGTTAGGTTTGTGATGCAACCCCTTTTTCACATAAATCATTAACTTTGTATGTAAATTGAACGGCGTTGCGATATTTGGACTATTTTTTGCTCAGAATTTGCCAAAGGGCATGTGATTCCGTTTCTTTAGAACAGTGGGTTTGTTATCTTCATCACGCGGTAATGGGCAACTTTAAGACGAGATATAATGAAAGGACGTTGGGCGAAGTATCTAATGACAGGGGCAATGGTAGCCATTCTTGCGGCCTGCTCTTCTAAACCGACCGATCGCGGTCAACAGTATAAAGACGGGAAGCTATCCCAGCCTTTCTCTTTAGTTAATCAACCTGATGCCGTTGGCGCACCGATCAACGCCGGAGACTTTTCCGAGCAGGTTTACCAGATCCGCAACGCGTCGCCACGTCTGTATGGCTCACAGAGCAGCGTTTATAACGCGGTACAGGACTGGCTACGCGCGGGCGGTGATACGCGCAATATGCGCCAGTTTGGTATCGACGCCTGGCAGATGGAAGGGGCGGATAACTATGGCAACGTCCAGTTTACCGGCTACTACACCCCGGTTATCCAGGCGCGACACACGCGTCAGGGCGAGTTCCAGTATCCCATTTACCGAATGCCGCCTAAACGCGGTCGTCTGCCGTCCCGCGCTGAGATCTACTCCGGTGCGCTGAGCGAAAACTACGTTCTGGCCTACAGCAACTCGCTGATGGACAACTTCATCATGGATGTTCAGGGCAGCGGCTATATCGACTTTGGCGATGGCTCCCCCCTGAACTTCTTTAGTTATTCCGGTAAAAACGGTCATGCCTATCGCAGCATTGGTAAAGTGCTGATCGACAGAGGCGAAGTGAAAAAAGAAGACATGTCGATGCAGGCGATCCGCGAGTGGGGTGAAAAACACAGCGAAGCCGAAGTGCGTGAGCTGCTGGAACAGAACCCGTCGTTTGTCTTCTTTAAACCGCAAAACTTTGCGCCAGTGAAAGGGGCGAGTGCCGTTCCACTGATTGGCCGCGCCTCGGTAGCTTCGGATCGTTCTATTATTCCTGCGGGCACCACGCTGCTGGCGGAAGTGCCTCTGCTGGATAACAACGGCAAATTTAACGGTCAGTACGAGCTACGTCTGATGGTCGCGCTGGATGTCGGCGGTGCGATTAAAGGTCAGCACTTCGATATTTATCAGGGCATTGGCCCGGATGCGGGGCACCGTGCAGGCTGGTATAACCACTATGGGCGCGTATGGGTGCTCAAGGCAGCCCCTGGCAGCGGTAACGTATTCAGCGGCTGATTGTGGTATTCTGAGTCGTACTGAATTAACAGAGAAGGGTGAGGAATAACCTCACCCTTTTGACATCTGAGGTTTTATGTCTGTAGTAATCAGCGATGCCTGGCGTCAGCGTTTTGGCGGCACGGCACGTCTATATGGTGAAAAAGCCCTGCAGCTGTTTGCGGATGCGCATGTCTGCGTCGTGGGGATTGGCGGTGTTGGCTCCTGGGCGGCGGAAGCGCTGGCGAGAACCGGCATTGGCGCGATCACGCTGATTGATATGGATGACGTTTGCGTCACCAACACCAACCGTCAAATCCATGCCCTGCGCGATAACGTCGGGCTGGCGAAATCTGAGGTAATGGCGGAGCGTATTCGCCTGATTAACCCGGAATGCCGCGTGACGGTGATCGATGACTTTGTGACGGCAGATAACGTCGCCGAATACATGAGTAAAGGCTACAGCTATGTCATCGACGCGATCGACAGCGTGCGTCCAAAAGCGGCGTTGATTGCCTACTGTCGGCGTTACAAGGTTCCTCTGGTTACCACCGGGGGGGCTGGCGGGCAAATCGATCCCACGCAGATTCAGGTGGCCGATTTGGCAAAGACGATTCAGGACCCGCTGGCGGCCAAGCTGCGCGAGCGCTTAAAAAGCGATTTTAACGTCGTGAAAAACAGCAAAGGCAAGCTGGGCGTTGACTGTGTCTTTTCGACTGAAGCCCTGGTCTACCCGCAGGCTGACGGTTCGGTGTGTGCGATGAAAAGCACGGCGGAAGGGCCAAAAAGGATGGATTGCGCCTCAGGCTTTGGTGCGGCCACCATGGTGACCGCCTCTTTCGGCTTTGTAGCCGTCTCTCACGCCCTGAAGAAAATGATGGCGAAGGCGGAACGTCAGGCCTGAGCCTGACGCGCGGCATCCTGTACCGCCTCACTGAGTGCGACCAGGCCCTGACCGCGCGAGGCGCTGAGCTGCGCCCGTAGCCCCAGTTCATCGAACAATGCCAGCGGCGAGTGCGTCAGCAGCTCCGCCGCGCTTTTCCCTTCCACGGCGGTTAACAGTACCGCCAGCAGCCCGCGAACGATACGCCCTTCGCTGTCGCCAAAGAAATGCAGTTTTTCACCGGATACCGTGCATCCCAGCCAGACGCGGTTCTCGCAGCCGGAAATCTCTTTCGCCTGCGCTTTGCGTTCGTCTGACAGCGCCGGCAACTGCTTGCCGAGCAGGATCAGCTGGCGATATTTATCTTCCCATTGCAACAGCGGGGCGAAAGTCTGTTTTAAGGTCTCTTCTGTGATAACCGTGCCAAACGGATGCTCGGCTAACGCTGAACTCGTCATTAATCCACCAGTATTTCAAGGGCGCGGTCAACGGCATCAACCAGCGCATCCACATCGCTTTGCGTATTATACGGCGCAAACGACGCACGCAGTGTACCGCTCACACCCAGCGCGGCCAGTAATGGCTGCGCGCAGTGCTGGCCGGCACGCAGGGCAATGCCATACCCGGCAAGCAGCGTAACCATATCGCTATGATGAACGCCGGCATAATCAAAGGCCAGCAGGCTTGAGTCCTGCACGCGGAACGATCGAAAACCCGGACGTTTCTGCAGCGCTTCTTCTGCAAGCGTCGCCAGACCCCGGCTCCAGCGTTCTGCCTGAGCGATATCCGTTTCAGCCAGCCATTCAAGCGCGGCACTCAGGCCGATGACGCCTGCGACGTTCGGCGTTCCGGCTTCCAGACGGTAAGGGACATCCTGAGTTTTAAAGCCCTCAAAGGTCACCTCGGTGATCATTTTACCTCCCCCAAGCCACGGCGTCATTTGCGCCAGCAGGGCCGGTTTTCCGTACAGCACTCCGATCCCGGTTGGGCCGTACAGCTTATGTCCTGAGAAGGCATAGAAATCAATATCCAGCTTTTGTACATCAGCGGGGAAATGCACCACGCCCTGGGCACCGTCGACCATCACCACCATGTCGTTAGCGTGGGCCACGTCGATGGCCAGAGCCAGATCCGGGCAACCCCCTGTGACGTTCGACATTTGTCCGAGTGCCAGAATGCGGCTGCGGGGGGTAATGAGCTCAGATAAGCGCGCTACGTCTGGCAGAAGATCTGCACCCAGCGGCAGTTTCACAATGCGCGCGCCCGTTTGCTCAGCCACCATCAGCCACGGAACCAGGTTGGCGTGGTGTTCTGCCTCGCTGACAATAATTTCATCGCCGGGCTTAAGCCGCGGGCGCGCATAGCACTGGGCCACCATGTTAATGGCTTCAGTAGTGCCTCGCGTCCAGACGATGTTTTTCCCGCTTTCGGCGTTGATCAGGCGTGCGACCTGATCGCGTGCGGCTTCATAGCGCGCGGTTAATCGCTGTGCTTCGGCAAACTGGCTACGGTGCACGTTCCCGGCGCTCAGGCTGTAGAACTGCTGCGTCGCCTCAATGACTGCCTGAGGCTTAAGGGCGGTGGCAGCGCTATCAAGGTAAATACCGGCATCGGCCAGCGCCGGGAACTGTGCGCGAAACTGCGCGGGACTGAAAGCGTTCATGGAATTCCTCATCTCAATAGTGAGATCGTCGCGCAATTTCATCGGCAGGGCAAGAAGGTTGATATCTATCAGATTTGTCTGCTAATCCTTACTTATCCTGGCGACTCTGAAAAAGCAGGTTATGCTAAATAAGGTTAGGTGAATGTTTAAGCCTGTTATAAATCGATGTTTGAATAGCATTAATTGCTAAAGGAGAATAAGCATGAAAAAGACAGCCGCCATTATCTCTGCCTGTGCGTTGACCTTTGCCCTGAGCGCCTGTTCCGGTAACAACTACGTAATGCATACTAACGATGGCCGTTCTATCGTCTCTGAAGGGAAACCGACAACCGATAACGACACCGGTATGATTTCGTATAAAGATGCGAACGGGAACAAGCAGCAGATTAATCGCACTGACGTGAAGGAAATGAAAGAAATCGAGCATTAATCGATCGCAGGCGAAAAAAAAGCACCGCAAATTGGCGGTGCTACATTAATCACTATGGACAGACAGGGTAAATGTACAGGAAGTGAAAAATTGGTAGCGTTGCTACCGTGGTCTGAATCGCAGACCAATTGCAAACACAACAACACAACATCACAACCGTAAGCCAAAAGCCCTTCAGAACACGCATTCCGAAAAAAGCTCTTCGTTCCGGCTCAGGAAGTGCCGCCACTATAGGTATTTGCTGGTAGTTCCTCAACGGACAAATTATAATGGCTCAGATAAAAAAAACTAATAGGTTAAACATTGTTTCCTGTTTGTTAAATCTCGTTAACATCTAAGCCAGATAACCATGTCGAAGCGATTGCCACCCCTAAATGCATTACGTGTTTTTGATGCAGCAGCACGTCACCTGAGTTTCACGCGCGCAGCCGATGAGCTTTTTGTGACACAGGCCGCAGTAAGTCACCAAATCAAGTCTCTGGAGGATTTCCTGGGCCTTAAGCTGTTCCGTCGGCGCAACCGTTCATTACTGTTGACCGAAGAGGGGCAGAGCTATTTTCAGGATATTAAAGAGATTTTTTCCCAGCTCACGGAAGCCACGCGCAAGCTGCAGGCCCGCAGTGCAAAAGGCGCGCTGACGGTAAGTTTATTACCCAGTTTTGCCATTCAGTGGCTGGTGCCAAGACTCACAAGCTTTAACTCAGCTTATCCGGGAATCGACGTTCGAATCCAGGCGGTGGACCGTCAGGAAGACAAGCTGGCCGATGATGTGGACGTCGCCATTTTTTATGGCCGCGGTAACTGGCCAGGCTTGCGTGTCGAAAAATTATACGCAGAATATCTGCTGCCGGTCTGTTCACCGCTGCTCTTAACGGGCGAAAAGGCGCTGAAGACCCCCGCTGACCTGGCGCGACATACGCTTTTACATGATGCTTCTCGCCGTGACTGGCAAACTTATACCCGTCAATTAGGTCTTAATCATATAAACGTGCAGCAGGGCCCCATTTTTAGCCACAGCGCAATGGTGTTACAGGCTGCCATTCACGGGCAAGGCGTGGCGTTGGCGAATAACGTCATGGCGCAGTCCGAAATTGAGGCAGGCCGTCTGGTTTGTCCATTTAATGATGTGCTGGTCAGCAAGAACGCGTTTTATCTGGTTTGTCATGACAGTCAGGCAGAACTGGGTAAAATAGCCGCTTTCCGACAGTGGATTCTGGCGAAAGCGGCGAGTGAGCAAGAAAAATTCCGCTTCAGGTATGAACAGTAACTTTTGTGTGCCGGGCACGCATCACTTTAGGATTTAAACATGACCAGCCGATTCATGCTGATTTTTGCCGCGGTGAGTGGCTTTATTTTTGTTGCACTGGGCGCCTTTGGCGCACATGTATTAAGCAAGTCGTTGGGGGCGGTAGAAATGGGCTGGATCCAGACCGGCCTTGAATACCAGGCATTCCACACGCTGGCGATTTTTGGGCTGGCGGTGGCAATGCAGCGCCGCATCAGCATCTGGTTTTACTGGAGCAGCGTATTCCTGGCGTTAGGCACCGTGTTGTTCAGCGGTAGTCTGTACTGCCTGGCGCTTTCGCATTTACGCCTGTGGGCGTTTGTTACACCTGTCGGCGGCGTCAGCTTCCTGGCAGGTTGGGTATTAATGTTTATCGGAGCCATCCGTCTGAAACGCAAGGGCGTTGTTCATGAATAAGGTTGTTTTATATTGTCGCCCGGGGTTTGAGAAAGAGTGCGCCGCGGAAATTACTGATAAAGCGGCGAAGCGCGAAGTCTTTGGCTTTGCACGCGTTAAAGATAATGCCGGCTACGTCGTATTCGAGTGCTATCAGCCTGAGGATGCGGATAAACTGGCGCGTGAGCTGCCGTTCAGCTCACTGATCTTCGCTCGCCAGATGTTTGTCGCCGGTGAACTGCTAAAAGATCTTCCGCCGGAAGACCGCATCACGCCGGTTGTGGGTATGCTGCAGGGCGTCGTGGAAAAGGGTGGCGAGCTGCGTGTTGAAGTCGCGGATACCAACGAAAGCAAAGAGCTGATGAAGTTCTGTCGTAAGTTTACCGTACCGCTGCGCGCTGCACTGCGTGACGCAGGCGTGCTGACAAACTACGAAACGCCAAAACGTCCGGTGGTGCATATATTCTTTATCGCCACTGGCTGCTGCTACACGGGTTACTCCTACACCAATAACAACTCTCCCTTCTTCATGGGCATTCCGCGTCTGAAATTCCCTTCAGATGCGCCAAGCCGTTCTACCCTGAAGCTGGAAGAGGCGTTCCACGTGTTTATCCCGGCGGATGAGTGGGATGAGCGTCTGGCGAACGGCATGTACGCGGTCGATCTCGGCGCGTGTCCGGGCGGCTGGACCTATCAACTGGTGAAACGCAACATGTGGGTCTCTTCGGTTGATAACGGCCCGATGGCCCAAAGCCTGATGGATACCGGACAGGTCACCTGGCTGCGTGAAGATGGTTTTCGCTATCGTCCCACCCGCAACAACATCTCCTGGATGGTGTGCGATATGGTTGAGAAGCCGGCAAAAGTGGCCGCGCTGATGGCCTCCTGGCTGGTGAACGGCTGGTGCCGTGAGACTATCTTTAACCTCAAGCTGCCGATGAAAAAGCGCTATGAGGAAGTCTCGCAAAACCTGGCCTATATCCAGGCGCAAATGGATGAGCACGGCATTAACGTGGAGATTCAGGCGCGCCAGCTGTATCACGACCGCGAAGAAGTGACGGTGCACATTCGTCGCTGGTGGGCTGCTGTCGGCGGACGTCGCGACGAGCGATAATACGCGTTACATTGCCCGGTGGCGTTTTGCTTGCCGGGCGATTCATCTGAAAACGATTTAACGTTCTAAGCGCAACTGCTGCAAGTTCCCGTCCAGCTGTAAATCCGTCTGTAACGTCGCCACATCCCGGCAGATAAAGGCCATCTCTTTATGCGCCTCCAGCTTCTTGCGCCATTTTTCCGGGACCTCGTCCAGCCTGGCGTAAATCCCTTCCAGACTCTGAAAATCCGTCAGCAGTTGGGCGGCACTCTTCGGCCCGATGCCTGCCACTCCCGGAACCTTCGAGCTGCTTATTCCGGCCAGTCCCCAGTAGTCAGGAAGTTGTTCCGGCGAGACGCCAAACTCACTGGCGATAAAGGGGGCATCAAGCCAGCGCTTCTGGAAGTAATCGCGGATGCGGACGGTGGGTGAAAGCAGCTGGCAGTAGCCTTTATCGGTTGAGACGATGGTGGCCTGATGTCCGGCGCTCGCGACCTTGACGGCTAACGTGGCGGCCAGATCATCGGCTTCATTGCCATGGGCTCCCCAGCAGGGAACGCCGCGCTGTTCAAAGGCGGCGCGAATGGCCGGCATTTCGGCATGCAGATCGTCAGGCATTGGTGCGCGCCCGGCCTTATAGTCGGGAAGGCGCTGGTGTCGCCAGCCGCTGTTACGCGCTTCGTCATCAAAAACGGCAACCACATGGGTCGGTTCGCTATGGCGGATAAGTTGCTCCAGCGCGTGCAGACACGTGTCCTTACAGGGCGTACCTTGCACCGCATGGATCCGGCGAATGAGGTTGAGCGCATCGACGATAAGCAAATGAACAGCCACAGATAATCTCCCTTCTGTTTAATGGGGGAAGGGTAACATTGTCAGCGGTGGGAAACTATGTGCGGTGGGGAAAACAGGAAGAAGCCTCGCAAAACGAGGCTTCCTGAAAGGCTTAATCGCAGGTCACGATCTTCATCGCCAGGCCGCCGCGAGATGTTTCGCGGTATTTGGCGTTCATATCTTTACCTGTTTCGTACATGGTTTCGATAACTTTATCGAGGCAAACGCGCGGTTCACTGGTACGACGCAGTGCCATACGTGCGGCGTTGACCGCCTTCACGGAGGCGATGGCGTTACGCTCGATGCAAGGCACCTGTACCTGTCCGGCAACCGGGTCGCAGGTCAGTCCCAGGTTATGTTCCATGCCGATTTCAGCCGCAATACAGACCTGTGTCGGGCTTGCGCCCAGCAGTTCTGCCAGACCCGCCGCAGCCATGGAGCAGGCGACGCCAACTTCACCCTGACAGCCTACTTCTGCACCGGAAATGGAGGCGTTCATCTTGTACAGTGAACCAATCGCACTGGCGACCAGCAGGTAGCGTGCCAGCGAGTTCGCGTTCACTTCGCGGATAAACTTGTCGTAGTACGCCAGTACCGCCGGAACGATACCGCAGGCGCCGTTAGTCGGTGCTGTCACCACGCGGCCACCCGCAGCGTTCTCTTCGTTTACCGCCAGCGCGAACATATTGATCCAGTCAACGACCGCCATAGGGTCCGTGGTCGTTTTGTCGGTGCTCACGAGCATCCGACGCAGCGCTGCCGCACGGCGTGGTACGCGAAGCTTACCGGGCAGAACACCTTCGGTAGTGATCCCGCGTTCGATACCGCCGCGCATGACTTCCCAGACGTTGGTGAAGTGCTGCTCCAGTTCCGCTTTGCTGTGCAGGGCCAGCTCGTTTTTCATCATCAGGCCGGAAAGGGAGAGACCCGTTTCCTGGCAGTGACGCTGAAGATCCGCCGCGGTTTTGTACGGATAAGGCACGTCAACGGAGGATGTGCTGGTTTCACCAAAGTGGTCTTCGTCGACGATAAACCCGCCGCCGATAGAGTAGTAAGTCTGGCTGTATACCGCTTTGTCGCCTGCCAGTGCGGTAATACGCATTCCGTTTTCGTGCAGTGACAGGTTGTCTGCATGGAAATTCATGCAATGATCAACCGGGAATTCCACTTCATGTTCGCCATTTGCCAGCAGCAGGCGACCGTGGGTATTGACGTCCTGGATGAAACCAGGGATCGCATCAATATCAACGGTATCCGGCAGGTTTCCTGCCAGGCCCATGATAATGGCGATATCGGTATGGTGGCCCTTACCTGTCAGGGAGAGAGAGCCGTACACATCGACAACCACGCGGGTTACGTCGTGCAAAATGCCGCGCGCAATCAAGTCATCCGTGAACTGCTTACCGGCTTTCATTGGTCCGACGGTGTGAGAGCTGGAAGGACCAATACCGATTTTGAAAATATCGAATACGCTAATCATGATGCGTCCATTGCTTTCAGTCAGAGGGGGAGGAGTGCGCCGTCCTGAGACGGCGCGGGTGATAATCAGAACATGGTGTACAGGGAGTAGAAGATTGCGGAGATAGCGATAAGCCCCATGATAACCACGAAGATATTGCTAATCTGACCGCTGTACTTGCGCATGGCAGGTACTTTCTGAATCGCGTACATCGGCATCAGGAACAGAATCATCGCGATAACCGGGCCGCCCAGGGTTTCAATCATGCCCAGGATGCTTGGGTTCAGCGTGGCAACTGCCCAGGTGGTGACCAGCATGAACAGCGCGGTCATCTTGTTCAGTTTGTTGACTTCAATGCTCTTGCCTTTACCGCGCAGAGATTTAATCACCATACCGTTGAAGCCTTCACGTGCGCCCAGGTAGTGGCCGAGGAAGGATTTGGTAATGGCGATGATCGCGATGATAGGGGCCATCCACGCGATGACCGGTGCGTTAAAGTGGTTCGCCAGGTAAGACAGAATGGTGATGTTCTGCTCTTTCGCTGCCGCCAGATCCGCCGGGGAGAGGCTCAGTACACAGCTGAAGACGAAGAACATAACGGTCAGCACCATCATGATGTGCGCACGCGCCAGGATGCTGGAGCACTTCTTCTCTGCACCGTCGCCGTACTCTTCACGCTTCGCCACGGCGAAGGAGGAGATGATCGGTGAGTGGTTAAAGGAGAATACCATCACCGGGATAGCCAGCCACAGGGTCATCAGCAGGCCGTTACCGGTTGCAGATGCGCTGCTCAGGGAGAGCGTTTCCAGCGCGGCACCGTGCCACTGTGGAATCAGATACAGCGCCAGTACCATCAGTGCAGCCACAAACGGGAACACCAGGATGCTCATCGCTTTCACGATCATCTGCTCACCGAAACGGACAATGGTCATCATGCCCACAATCAGGATCAGAGACAGAATGGCACGCGGTGGTGGCGTCATGTGCAGCTGGTGCAGCATGAAGCTTTCAACGGTGTTGGTGATTGCAACGCTGTAAACCAGCAAAATGGGGTAAATCGCGAAGAAGTAGAGCAGGGTAATCAGTTTACCTGCGCCCACGCCGAAATGTTCTTCAACGACTTCAGTAATGTCTTCGCCAGGATTTTTACCGGACAGCACGAAGCGGGTCAGGCCGCGGTGCGCAAAGTAGGTCATCGGGAAGGCAATGATAGCCATGATGATCAGCGGAATCAGACCGCCGACGCCTGCGTTAATAGGAAGGAACAATACACCAGCGCCGATAGCTGTGCCGTAAAGGCCAAGCATCCACATGGTATCTGATTTGCGCCAGCCACTTCGGGATTCAATCGAAGCAACGGTGCTGGTTTGAGTGGTTTCCATCTGTATCTCCTGGAGGAAGCAAATTGTCAGGTTTGTAGTCAAATCCGATGAAAAAGTGCCTGACGGTAATATGAAATTCGTTCAGTGACGGTTTTTTAATAATTTTCGCCCGTAACTATTGGCGGGCGGAAAGATACATTCTCGTTATGAATCTATCAGTGATCCCGATCCCAATTGCAATAATCCACTTTTGATGTGGGCATCTTTAGACCATTTATCTATTAAAAAAACATCGAATAGGATTTACGGGTGCGAAGGCTACCATCAACAACATGTGAGCTAAAAGAGCACCCGCGAAGATAGGTGTCTTACGCTGTAAAGAAATGGGTTTTTAGGATTTTCTGGCAGGTAATTTAGTTTAAGGCTGATAATTTACGGTTGTAAAAACGAGGTAATCGTTTGCGTAGTGTCAGAGTTTGTAAAAGGTATAAGCAATATCTATGAGTTGTTTCGGTAATAAAAAAGCCGGGCCCACAGCATCGTGGCCCGGCTTTTATCAGGAGAGTGAAAATGTTACGTGCAGATTTCGTAGCAAGGAATGTACGCCGACCCGGGTAGCTTCATGCGGTGCTGGGCAACAAAGCCCTGCAACATGTCATCCATGCGGCGCATCATTTCGCGATCGCCATGGATCTTATACGGACCATACTTCTCGATGGCACGGATACCCATCTCTTTCACGTTACCCGCCACGATGCCGGAGAAGGCGCGTCGCAGGTCGGCAGCAAGGACTTCTACCGGCTGGTCCGGGTACAGTTTCAGGTTGGCCATGTTTTCGTGCGAGGGTTCGAACGGGATCTGCAGGTCCGGCGCGATGCGGATTGACCAGTTAAAGCTGTAGGCATCTCCGGTATCGCGACGGTTCTCTTTTACCAGCGGCATCGCTTTTTTCATCTGACGCGCAACTTCTGCCGCATCGTCAATGATGATGCGATAGTGACGACGCGCGGTTTCCCCCAGCGTATGAACGATAAACTCGTCCAGTACGCGGAAGTAGTCAGCGCTCTCTTTCGGCCCGGTCAGGATCAACGGCAGAACCTGATCTTTGTTAGCCGGGTTCATCAGAATACCCAGCAGGTAGAGCAGCTCTTCTGCGGTTCCCACGCCGCCCGGGAAGATGATTATCCCGTGGGCGATACGGACAAACGCCTCAAGGCGCTTCTCGATATCCGGCATAATAATCAGTTCGTTAACCAGCGGGTTAGGTGGCTCAGCGGCGATGATCGACGGCTCGGTCATGCCGATAAAGCGCCCTTCTTTGTAACGCTGCTGAGCGTGTCCCACTGCCGCGCCTTTCATTGGCGCTTCCATCGCCCCGGGACCACAGCCGGTACAGATATTCAGCTCACGCAGGCCGAGCTGGTTTCCCACCCGACGGGCATAGAGATATTCGGTTTCGTTAATCGAGTGACCACCCCAGCAGACGACCATATTAGGGGCTTCGCCCACGTGCAGGGCGCGGGCGTTACGTAAAATGGAGAACACCAGATTGGTGATATGTACCGAGCTTTCCAGGTCGAGATGCTGGAAGCGGCCTGCGTTGTGGATCTGCCCGTTAACAAACAGGATGTCACGCAGCACGGCAAACAGGTTGGCCTGAAGGGAGCGAATGATGCGCCCGTCCACAAAGGCCTCTTCCGGCGGGTTGATCACTTCAAGTTTCACGCCACGCTCGCGGCGCAGCACGTTGATATCAAAGTTTTCGAAGCGGGACAGCAGCTCTTTACTGTTGTCGGTCAGGCTTCCGGAGTTCAGTACGGCAAGTGAACAGTTACGAAACAATTGATAAAGATCGCTGCTGGCCGTGCGTTTAAGCATGTCCACTTCCAGCTGCGACAACATATCCATTGAGCCAAGAGGGCTAATATGTGTAATCAAGTGAGCTCCTTACGGGACGATTATCGTCTTTCCCTGTTGATTACAATAGCCCTGGCTTACGACGTTTCACAACCTAAAGCGCGGAATAGACCGCGCATATTGCGAAAATATTTAGGTTACTGGCGTACAAGACGGCCGGTGGCAGGCACAAAGTCCGTGTTGGTGCGCCATGGATTGATATCCAGACCACCACGGCGGGTGTAGCGCGCATAAACGCTTAACGTTTCGGGATGACAGAAACGCTGAATATCATTAAAGATGCGCTCCACGCACTGCTCGTGGAATTCGTTGTGATGGCGGAACGACACCAGGTAGCGCAGCAGTTTTTCCCGGTCAATCTTCGGACCGCGATACTGGATCTGCACGGAGCCCCAGTCCGGCTGATGGGTGATCAGGCAGTTGGATTTCAGTAAATGACTTACCAGCGTCTCTTCAACGGTCTTTCCGCTTGCCGCATTTTCGAGGTAATCGGTACTGAATTCGTAATTATCCACTGCGATATCCTGATCGTCGATGCAGGTACCGTTGAAGTGGGCAACCGGCTGCCCTTCCAGCTCATTCAGACGATAGAGTGACACGCTCACCTTGCCCTGTGCGCAGGCGCTTAAATCCCGCTCCAGGGTATGCTGAACCTCTTCCTGACTGTCGAATTTGGTCTGGTTAAAGCTGTTGAGATAGAGCTTAAAGCTTTTGGATTCCACCAGGTTCTGGCTGGCATAATCCAGTTCAACATGGCCCACTGCGACCTGCGGCAGACCGCGGGCGTTGAGCCAGGAAAGCTCGTAGAGCGTCCAGATATCACCGCCAACAAACGGCAGCGCGTCAGCGCGCAGGCCCAGAGGATCGCGATTCAGACTGCGCGGTACGCCCTGCAGCAGGCCTGCATCGTAGGTGTCGCGGTAATCGGTCGATTTACCCAGCGTTAAGCCCGTTAACGCCTGATGATTTTCGTAAGACATGTTTCATAGCCACTTTACAGGTACACTTATGGGCTGAGTTTATCCTGTCTTACAAGAAGAGAGAAATCGGTGGACATCGAAACTGCAAATGCCCTCACTGCCTTCACGACCCGCTATTGCGATGCATGGCATGAAACGCACGGCACATGGCCGCAAAGCACTGACTTATATGGTGTACCTTCGCCATGTATTATCTCTTCTCCGGATGATTACGTTATCTGGCAACCGCAACCCCCGACGGGTGAGCAAAATGTAAATGCGGTTGAACGGGCAATGGACATTGTGGTACAACCAGCGGTTCACGCGTTTTATACCACGCAATTTGCAGGGGATATGCCTGCGCGATTTGCTGATATCACGCTGACGCTGTTGCAGACCTGGAGTGAAGACGATCTGCAGCGTGTTCAGGAAAACCTGATTGGTCATCTGGTCACGCAAAAGCGCCTTAAGCTTTCTCCGACGCTCTTTATTGCCACGCTGGACAGTGAACTGGACGTTATCTCAGTCTGCAACCTGTCTGGTGAAGTGGTTAAAGAGACCATCGGTACCCGCAATCGCGAGACTCTCGCACCCTCACTTGCGGAATTCCTCACCCGACTTGAGCCACTTCTGTAATCCACGATGCTATCGCGCGTGTGAGAGATCTCTTACAGAGTTGTGAGAGATCGCTGGATCATTCAGTATTACCTTATTTAATTAAGATTAACATTACTCTATTTTTCAATATCTTAATGAGGTATCGCCGCGTCCAGGGGGGCACGGGACGACTTACAGCGCTGCCAGCATGGGTTGTAAGACGAAGCAGAATAGCGGATTCTAGTTGTGTCGACAGGACGCCGACACGAGAAACGAACATCAGGATGATGGCGTTTCTCACCAGGAACACGTCAGGATGACGCTGCAGGAAGGCTTCAGGATGAAGCAAAAGGATCGCGCAGGATGCGTAAGGGACACCTCCAGGAAGGGAGAATGAGAGCCGGTCAGGATGGTCGGTGGGTCAGGATGGCCAGGACGTTTCAGGATGAAACAAACACATCAGGACGATGTGAGCAGGATGCACAAGGTGAAGGATGACCAGGCCTTCGGGCTTCAGGAAAAGTTGTCACGGATGAGCAGGGAGCACGAATTGTAGCTGGATTGCTGCGGAACGAACCGGGAGCACTGTTTTTACAGTGCTCCCTTTTTTTATTTCTGTCTCCTGCAATGCTATGCTGCGCGCCGTTCACTTTTTCAGTTGAGGTTACTATGACGCAACACGATAGCGTTCGTGCCCGGTTGCACGCCATCGAGGCATTATTGCGCCAACATCAGCTGTGGCAGGAGACCGCGCCGCAGCCAGAAGCCTTCGCAAGCACTCAGCCGTTCTGTCTGGATACGCTGGCACCGTTCGAATGGCTCCAGTGGGTATTAATTCCGCGCATGCACGCGCTGCTCGACGGCGGCCACCCGCTGCCGCAGGCGTTCGCTGTTGCGCCTTATTATGAAATGGCGCTGGACGCGACCCACCCTGCGCGCGATGTCATGCTGATTGAGCTGGAAAAGCTGGATGCTGTGTTTGCCGGTGAAGATGCATGACGCTTGAGATCCTCTATCAGGATGAGTGGCTGGTCGCGGTAAACAAACCGTCTGGCTGGCTGGTGCACCGAAGCTGGCTGGACCGCGATGAAAAAGTGGTGGTGATGCAAACCGTGCGCGACCAGATTGGTCAGCACGTCTTTACGGCTCATCGTCTCGACAGGCCAACCTCCGGTGTGTTGCTGATGGGGCTTTCCAGCGAAGCGGGCCGCCTGCTGTCGCAGCAGTTTGAACAGCACCAGATCCAGAAACGCTACCACGCGATCGTTCGTGGCTGGCTGACGGAGAGCGCCACGCTCGATTATCCGCTGGTGGAAGAGCTGGACAAGATTGCCGATAAATTTGCCCGCGATGACAAAGGCCCGCAGCCCGCCGTGACGGATTACCGCGGCATGGCGACCACGGAAATGCCGGTGGCAACCAGCAAGTTTCCGACCACCCGCTACAGTCTGGTTGAGCTGTTGCCCAAAACCGGGCGCAAACACCAGCTCCGCCGTCACCTGAAACATCTGCGTCATCCGATTATCGGTGACAGCAAGCACGGCGATTTGCGCCAGAACCGCAGTGCTGCCGAACATTTTGGCTGCGACCGCCTGATGCTGCATGCCAGTGCACTGAGCCTGGTGCACCCGTTTACCGGCGAACCGCTGACTCTCCATGCGGGGCTGGATAACGTCTGGATGCAGGCGCTGTCACAGTTTGGCTGGCTGGGGCAACTCCCCGAAAATGAAAGGGTTGAGTTTGTATCGGGCAACGTTCAGGATGAACAGCAAGCGCAATAATCAAGGAAATACATCATGGCTGAAGTGGGCATTTTTGTCGGCACAATGTACGGCAACTCGCTGCTGGTAGCAGAAGAGGCTGAGGCGATACTCGCAGGTCAGGGCCATAAAGCCACGGTCTATGAAGACCCGGAGCTGGCAGACTGGGAAAAGTACAAAGATAAATACATTCTGGTGGTTACCTCCACTACCGGGCAGGGCGATCTGCCGGACAGCATCGTGCCGCTTTTCCAGGCAATCAAGGATCAGCTTGGCTATCAGCCAGATGTTCACTACGGCATCATTGCTCTGGGCGACAGTTCTTACGCCAATTTCTGTGGCGGTGGTAAGCAGTTCGATGCGCTTTTGCAGGAACAGAGCGCGCAACGCGTCGGTGAAATGCTGCTGATTGATGCCGGTGAACACCCTGAGCCAGAGAGTGAATCGAACCCGTGGGTTGAACACTGGGCAACGCTGCTTAAATAACCCTCTGGCCGGGCAGCCCTTCGCATACCCGGGCCCCGCGCCCACGTGGCGCGAGCGCAAACACAAAACGGTAACGTCGGTTACCGTTTTGCTTTTCTCCCGCCTTCCGGCGAATTCCGTGAACTACCTTCCACTGCTTTGGGCTTATGCCCCAAACAACTTCTCATTGACCCCTCAATGTTGTGTTCATGCACGGTGAGGGACAGAGGCACTTCTCCCTATACTTTTCCGGTCAGTCATCAAAAAGGCAGTGCGCACTATAAAACGGCATCAAGCCGTACCAAAACTGCCAAATACTAACCCTCATTCTGGTTACCCTACCGGTGCTGTACAGAATGAACTGGCGAGAGCCTGGATTCAGGAGTGCAACAATGAGTACATTAAGCCACGCGGCGAGCAGCGCTGAGAAGCGCACAAATGCGCGCTACTGGATAGTGGTGATGCTGTTTATCGTCACATCCTTTAACTATGGTGACCGTGCCACGCTGTCGATTGCCGGTTCTGAAATGGCAAAAGACATCGGTCTTGATCCGGTTGGCATGGGCTACGTTTTCTCCGCATTTTCATGGGCCTACGTTATCGGCCAAATTCCTGGCGGCTGGCTGCTTGATCGTTTTGGCTCCAAACGCGTCTATTTCTGGTCCATCTTCATCTGGTCGGCATTTACCCTGTTGCAGGGCTTCGTCGATGTGTTCAACGGATTTGGCATCATCGTTGCGCTCTTCACCCTGCGCTTCCTGGTGGGCTTAGCCGAAGCACCTTCCTTCCCCGGTAACAGCCGTATTGTGGCGGCGTGGTTCCCGGCGCAGGAGAGGGGAACGGCGGTGGCAATTTTTAACTCTGCGCAATACTTTGCGACGGTGATCTTTGCACCCATTATGGGCTGGCTGACGCATGAAGTGGGCTGGTCACATGTCTTCTTCTTTATGGGTGGGCTTGGGATCATCATTAGCTTCGTCTGGCTGAAAGTGATCCATGAACCGAACCAGCATCCCGGCGTGAATAAAAAAGAGCTGGAGTACATTGCTGAAGGCGGGGCGCTGATCAACATGGATCAGAAATCGGCAAAAGCAAAAGTGCCGTTCAGCCAGAAATGGGCGCAGATCAAACAGCTCGTCGGCTCGCGCATGATGATCGGCATCTATCTGGGCCAGTATTGCATTAACGCCTTAACTTACTTCTTCATCACCTGGTTCCCGGTTTACCTGGTGCAGGCGCGCGGGATGTCGATCCTGAAAGCGGGCTTTGTGGCGTCAGTCCCGGCTATCTGCGGTTTTGTAGGGGGGGTGCTGGGGGGTGTGATTTCCGACTGGCTGATGCGTCGTACAGGCTCTTTGAATATCGCGCGTAAAACGCCGATTGTGCTCGGCATGCTGCTCTCCATGACCATGGTGTTCTGTAACTACGTCAGCGCCGAGTGGATGATTATTGGCTTTATGGCGATGGCCTTCTTCGGTAAAGGGATCGGTGCCCTCGGCTGGGCGGTCATGGCGGATACCGCACCGAAAGAGATCAGCGGCCTGAGCGGTGGACTGTTCAACATGTTTGGCAACATCTCCGGGATTGTGACCCCCATTGCCATCGGCTACATCGTGGGAACCACCGGCTCCTTCAACGGCGCGCTGATTTACGTTGGCGTACACGCGCTGGTGGCGGTCCTGAGCTACCTGGTTCTGGTGGGTGATATCAAGCGCGTGGAACTTAAACCTGTAGTGGAGCGCGGCTGATGACGACTCAATCAAGCCCGGTGATTACCGACATGAAGGTCATACCGGTGGCCGGACAGGACAGTATGCTGCTCAACATCGGTGGCGCACATAACGCCTGGTTTACCCGTAATATCGTGGTGCTGACGGACTCCGCGGGCCACACCGGCGTTGGGGAAGCGCCGGGTGGCGAGGTTATCCACCAGACGCTGGTAGACGCCATTCCGCTGGTCGTCGGGAAGGAGGTAGCTCGCCTCAATAACGTGGTGCAGCGGGTGCACAAGGGCAATCAGTCGGCAGACTTTGACACGTTCGGCAAAGGCGCCTGGACGTTCGAACTGCGCGTCAACGCTGTCGCCGCGCTAGAGGCTGCGCTGCTTGATTTACTGGGTAAGGCGCTGAAGGTCCCGGTCTGCGAACTGCTGGGGCCAGGAAAACAGCGCGACGCGGTGACGGTGCTCGGTTATCTGTTTTACGTTGGCGATCGCAACAAAACCGACCTGCCTTATCTGGCGCATTCCCCTGGCGACCACGAGTGGTATCACCTGCGTCACCAGGAGGCGCTTTCCGGTGAGGCGGTGGTTCGGCTGGCGGAAGCCGCGCAGGATCGCTACGGATTTAAAGATTTCAAGCTGAAAGGCGGCGTATTGCCCGGCGAGCAGGAGATTGAAACTGCCCGCGCGCTCAAAAAACGCTTCCCGGATGCGCGCATCACGGTGGATCCGAACGGTGCATGGCTGCTGGATGAGGCCATTGCCTTATGCAAAGGGCTGGACGACGTGTTGACCTACGCGGAGGATCCGTGCGGGGCCGAGCAGGGCTTCTCCGGTCGTGAAGTGATGGCGGAATTCCGGCGTGCCACCGGTCTGCCGGTGGCCACCAATATGATCGCCACCAACTGGCGTGAAATGGGCCACGCGGTGATGCTGAACGCGGTCGATATTCCGCTGGCGGACCCGCATTTCTGGACACTCTCAGGTGCCGTTCGCGTCGCACAGCTCTGCGACGACTGGGGACTGACCTGGGGTTGTCACTCCAACAACCATTTCGACATTTCGCTGGCGATGTTTACGCACGTTGGCGCGGCGGCTCCGGGCAACCCGACCGCCATTGATACCCACTGGATTTGGCAGGAGGGAGAAGCCCGCCTGACGAAAGAACCGCTGGTAATCAAAAATGGCAAGATTGCCGTACCAGATGCACCGGGGCTGGGCGTTGAGCTTGACTGGGATCAGGTTCATCACGCGCATGAGGCGTATAAAAAACTGCCAGGCGGCGCGCGTAACGACGCGGGGCCGATGCAGTACCTGATCCCCGGCTGGACATTTGATCGTAAGCGCCCTGTTTTTGGACGTCACTGATAAAAGGATTGAACGATGAGTACTTTTACTACCCCTGTAGTCACCTCCATGCAGATCATTCCGGTCGCCGGCCATGACAGCATGTTGATGAACCTGAGCGGAGCGCATGCGCCGTTTTTCACCCGCAATATTGTCATTATCAACGATAACTCCGGGCATACCGGCGTGGGTGAAATCCCCGGTGGTGAGAAGATCCGCAAAACGCTGGAAGAGGCCGCTCCGCTGGTGGTGGGAAAAACGCTGGGCGAATATAAAAATATCCTCAATACCGTGAGAAGCACCTTCGCTGACCGTGATGCCGGCGGTCGTGGTCTGCAAACCTTCGACCTGCGAACCACCATTCACGTGGTCACCGGTATCGAAGCCGCGATGCTGGATCTGCTGGGCCAACACCTGGGCGTTAACGTTGCGTCGCTGCTGGGCGAAGGTCAGCAGCGCAGTGAAGTGGAAATGCTGGGCTATCTGTTCTTCGTTGGTGACCGCACGCTGACGCCGCTGCCGTACCAGAACCAGGCGGATGAAAAATGTGACTGGTACCGACTCCGCCACGAAGACGCGATGACCCCGGATGCGGTGGTGCGCCTGGCGGAAGCCGCGTACGAAAAATATGGCTTCAACGATTTCAAACTTAAGGGCGGCGTGCTTGCGGGTGAACAGGAGGCGGAAGCCATTACCGCACTGGCAAAACGTTTCCCGCAGGCACGCGTCACGCTCGACCCGAACGGTGCCTGGTCTCTGGATGAAGCTATCCGCATTGGTAAACAACTGAAAGGCGTGCTGGCGTACGCGGAAGATCCGTGCGGGGCTGAGCAGGGCTTCTCGGGCCGTGAAGTGATGGCGGAATTCCGTCGCGCCACCGGTTTACCCACCGCGACCAATATGATTGCCACTGACTGGCGTCAGATGGGGCACACCCTGTCGTTACAGTCTGTCGATATTCCGCTGGCAGACCCCCACTTCTGGACGATGCAGGGGTCGGTGCGTGTGGCACAGATGTGTCATGAATTTGGCCTGACCTGGGGCTCGCACTCCAATAACCACTTTGATGTCTCGCTGGCGATGTTCACCCACGTGGCCGCTGCTGCACCGGGCACGATCACCGCTATCGATACCCACTGGATCTGGCAGGAAGGTAATCAGCGTCTGACCAGAGAGCCGTTTGAGATCAAAGGAGGCATGGTGCAGGTGCCAACCACGCCGGGTCTGGGCATTGAGCTGGATATGGATCAGGTGATGAAAGCCCACGAGCTGTATCAAAAACATGGTCTGGGGGCACGCGATGATGCGATGGCCATGCAATATTTGATACCTGACTGGAAATTCGACAATAAACGTCCGTGCATGGTACGATAAACGCATTGGGACCGCTCCCATGAGCGGTCGTTTACGTGGTGTATGCTTAACGTAATGACTATGCGTAAGGATGGCTTATGAAGATTGTTATCGCACCGGATTCGTATAAGGAAAGCCTGAGCGCCCTTGAGGTAGCCACCGCGATTGAGCTGGGTTTTCGCGAGATTTTCCCCGCGGCTGACTTTGTGAAATTGCCGGTCGCCGATGGTGGAGAAGGTACCGTAGAAGCTATGGTGGCGGCGACGCAGGGGCGCATTGTCCATGCCTCTGTCTCAGGCCCGCTGGGTGAGCCTGTGGACGGGTTCTATGGCATCTCCGGTGACGAACAGAGCGCGTTTATTGAAATGGCGGCGGCAAGCGGTCTGGAGCTGGTTGCGCCTTCGCAACGCAATCCCCTTTTTACCACCTCCTGGGGGACCGGCGAGCTTATCCGGCACGCGCTGGATGCGGGCGTTAAGCATATTATTATTGGCATTGGCGGCAGTGCCACCAATGACGGCGGTGCCGGCATGGTGCAGGCGCTGGGGGTAAAGCTGCTGGATACCAACGAGCAGTCCCTTGGACAGGGGGGCGGCGAGCTGGCAAAACTGGCCCGTATCGACCTGAGCGGGCTGGATAAGCGTCTGGCAGAGTGCCGGATTGAAGTCGCCTGTGACGTCACTAATCCGCTCACCGGAGACGAAGGGGCATCCGCGGTCTTTGGCCCGCAAAAAGGCGCCACGCCGGAGATGATTGTGACCCTGGATAACGCCCTGGCGCATTACGCGCAGGTCATTGCCCGGGATCTGGATATCGACGTCATCAACCTTGCCGGCGGCGGTGCGGCGGGTGGGATGGGGGCGGCACTCTACGCTTTCTGCGGTGCGCAGCTTCGTCAGGGGATTGAGATTGTCACCGATGCGCTGCATCTGGCAGAGCAGGTGGCTAACGCCGATCTGGTGATTACGGGAGAAGGGCGCATTGACAGCCAGACGATCCACGGCAAAGTGCCGGTGGGCGTCGCGAAGGTGGCTAAACGCTTTAATAAACCGGTCATCGGTATTGCGGGTAGCCTGACGGCGGATGTCGGGGTGGTACATAATCACGGCATCGACGCGGTATTCAGCGTGATTTATACCATCTGTTCGCTGGAGGACGCGCTGGAAAATGCCAGCGACAATGTGCGGATGGCCGCACGCAATATCGCTGCAGTGCTGAAAGTGGGGCAGGCGTTCAGGCTCTGAACGGCGGGCAATCCTGTTTGCCCTCTCCCGGCGGGAGAGGGCAACGCTAGTTACCTAACACCTTCATGGCTTCCCGCGTCACATTATCCATCTCATCCAGCAGCTCCAGAAATTCCGGTTCAAGATCGGTTTCCGGCGTGCCCGCGCGAAGCTGTTGCTCCAGCAGCTGGCAGAGATTCTTCAGCCGCGGCACACCGCTGTAGCCGCAGCTACCGTGCAGCTTATGAATGGCTTCCAGCAGATCTTCCGGGTTTTCACCCACCAGCTGCTCTTCGACCTTATTACGAATTTCCGGCAGAAATGCGACCAGCATTTGCAGCATATCGCGGGCCAAATCAGGCTTACCCGCCGCCTGGCGCAGCGCAAGCTGCCAGTCAAAGGTGGCGTTGTGATTGACGCTGATTTCCACCGGTTCGGACGATACCGTGTACGTTCCGCCGATATGCCCCGGCTTATAGCGTAACAGCAGGCTATGCAGCTTCTCTTCGTCGATAGGTTTGGCCAAATAATCATTCATTCCGGCGCTCAGCAGCTTCTCTTTCTGACCGGCCATCGCGTGGGCGGTGACCGCAATCACCGGCGTTTGCTGCTGATGCGGGAGCTGACGGATCAGCTCGCAGGCACGAATGCCATCCATGCCGGGCATCTGAATATCCATCAGAATTAAATCGAACTGCATCTGTTTCGCATGCTCAACCGCCTGCGCACCGCTGGTACACAGCTCTACGTGCTGAACCTGATCTTCAAGCAACACGCCAATCAGCTTCAGGTTGGCCGGATTATCATCCACCGCCATTACGCTCATCGGCAATTTTTGCTCATCGTCAATCAGCGGCAGGGCGTGCTGGCTCAGACGACAGTATTCCGTCAGTGCTGGCAGCAGGCGGGTCGCGGTAAGTGGCTTAAGCAGGCAGGCGGCGGCCCCGTCATTTTTTAACTCTTCCGCATTGATCTGGGCATGACACGGCAGGGCCAGCAGCAGGTAGTCGGTCATCGATGCGGCTTTCGCCAGCCGTTCCTGTTGCATGGTGAGCTCGCCGGTAAAGGTGACCGGGACCCCCAACAGCAGGATGTCGTAATGCTCCACGGTAAGCGCTGAGAAGGTAGGACTGTAGATCACCTCCAGCGGCGTGGTGCTTAAGATATCAAGCGTACACTGCGCCGCTGCGGCGTTCGGCTCAACGTAGGCAAGGCGCATTCCTTTCAGGCAATTGGTTACCGGACCGTCGGTCAGCACGTTCGGGTTAAGGTCCAGATTAATATGGAACCAGAACGTGGAGCCCCGGTTTGGCTGGCTGTGGAACGAGATATCTCCCCCCATCTCCTTAACCAGTTTCTGTGTGATAACCAGACCCAACCCCGTGCCGCCATGACGTCTGGAAATACTTGCATCGGCCTGACGAAACGCCTGGAACAGACGGGACTGATCCCGCTCCGGAATACCGATGCCGGTATCGCGGATCTGAACTTCAATCTGAACCTTGTTGTTACTGATGGAGCGCTTTTCCACCAGAATATCAATGTTGCCGCTTTCGGTGAATTTGATGGCGTTACCGACAAGGTTTGTAATCACCTGCTGCAGGCGCAGCGGGTCGCCAATGACGTTATCCGGTACGTCATTTTTAATGTTGAGCGTCAGCTCCAGGCCTTTATCGTGCGACGAGTGCGCGAGCAGCGTCACCACTTCATCGAGCGTGCTGCGCAGCGGGAATGGGATGCTCTCCAGGATCAGCTTGCCGGCTTCCAGCTTGGAGAAGTCGAGCACGTCGTTAATGATCGCCAGCAGGTTGTTGGCCGAGCGTTCAATGGTGTGCAGATGATCGCGCTGGGTTGGGTTCAGCTCGCTTTTTAGCGTCAGACGGGTAAAACCAATCACGCCATTGAGCGGCGTACGCAGCTCGTGGGACATATTCGCGAGGAACTCGGATTTGATACGTGCGGCTTCCTGCGCGCGTTTTTTCGCCAGATCCAGCTCAACGTTCTGAATCTCCATCTGCTCCAGGGTTTCGCGCAGGTCAGAGGTCGCCTGGTCGACGTTGTGCTGCATCTCTTCGTGATACGCTGCCAGCGACATCGCCATCGAGTTAATGCCGTTTTTGAGCATATCGAGCTCGCCCAGCATAAACCCTTCTACCCGGCTGTCGAGCTGGCCCCGGCGAATGCGGTCGACGGTGTTAACCATGTTGCGAATAGGCCCCGTCACGTCACGCATCAGGCGCCAGCCGAAGATAAGTGCAATCCCGATACAGAACAGCATCATAACGCCGGAGATGAAAATTTCTTTGTACTGCTGCAGACGCACCGACTTGAGATCCAGCTCCAGCGCCACATATCCGAGCATATTGTCGCTGGATTTGGCGTCAGACTGGGCGGATTCATCGGGTGAATAGCTTTCCGAAATAATCGGGGTGCGCAGGATCATGATATCGCCGCGTCGCAGCACGGTGAGGTGGCGCGGGAAGGGCGTACCGTCAGGAATTTTCAGGGCCGCTGGATCCAGATGAAAATTCGAGGTGACAAAGAGGCGGTTATGCTCGTCGTAAACGGAGATGGCACGCACGATATCCGAATGACGGCGGTGCAGCACGCTGATTAACTGACCTATCGATTCGCGGTTTTGCAGGTTCATCCCATACTCACTGGAGACGGCCAGCGGTTCGATAATGCTGGCACCGGCATCTTCCAGTTGCCGCTGCAAATCGTTATAGCGGTGCACCACAAAAAAGATACTCAGCAGCAAACCGATGAGAACGGTGGGGGCGAGGATCAAAATCATCATGCGCGCGCGCAGGCTGTAGTTGGTCATGGCGTTCCGTTATGGGACAATTAGGATAATTATGTTTATGTGAGAAAAATCTCGGCGATGGCGCAATTCTACTCTGCAAAGCGACGCGTGACGACGCGTCAGATCATAACTGTTGAAGCCACTGACCTCGATCCCTTTGGCCAGGGGGTTGCGCGTCATAATGGTAAGACACTGTTTATAACAGATTTACTGCCAACAGAACGAGCAGAAATTACGCTGACGGAAGATAAACGCCAGTTTGCACGCGGGCAGGTTAAGCAGCGTCATAACGATAGCCCGGACCGCGTGAAGCCTCGCTGCCCGCATTTTGGCGTCTGCGGTGGCTGCCAGCAACAGCATGTCAGCACAGAATTACAGCAAAAAAGTAAAAGCAGCGCCCTGGCCCGCCTGCTTAAGCACGACGTCAACGAGATCATCGCCGACCAGCCCTGGGGCTATCGTCGTCGCGCGCGATTGAGCCTGAACTATCAGCCAAAAACTGAGCGGCTGGAGATGGGATTTCGCAAAGCCAGCTCCAGCGATATCGTCGATATCAGGCAATGCCCCATTTTGGTGCCCCGTCTTGAGGCATTGCTTCCTGACGTGCATGCCTGCCTCTGCGGACTGGACGGCGTTCGACACCTCGGGCACGTTGAACTGGTCATGGCCAACAATGGCCCGCTAATGGTGCTGCGCCACACCGCGCCGCTGTCGACAAAAGATCGCGAAAAACTGGAACGCTTTTCGCATTCCCACGAGCTGGCGCTTTTCCTTGCCCCCCAAAGCGAGATACTTGAGCAACTGACAGGTGAAGCGCCCTGGTATGCGTCAAACGGGCTACGCTTAACGTTCAGTCCGCGCGATTTCATTCAGGTAAATGATGGCGTCAATCAGCAAATGATTGAGAAAGCGCTGATGTGGCTCGATGTGCAGAAGAGCGATCGGGTACTTGACCTGTTTTGCGGAATGGGCAATTTCACGCTGCCTTTGGCCCGGCAGGCGGCAAGCGTTGTGGGCGTCGAAGGCGTTGAGGCGCTGGTGGCTAAAGGGCAGGAGAACGCACGACAGAACGGCTTGCAAAATGTGACATTCTTTCACCAAAATCTTGAGGAAGATGTGACACAGCAGCCGTGGGCGACGCAGGGGTTTGACAAAATTCTTCTCGACCCGGCGCGCGCAGGTGCACCGGGTGTAATGCAACATATAATTAAACTCGCGCCCAGGCGCGTGGTCTATGTTTCCTGTAACCCGGCAACGCTTGCCCGAGACAGTGAGGCATTAATCCGTGCGGGTTACCAGATTCAGCGTCTGGCAATGCTGGACATGTTCCCGCACACTGGGCATCTGGAATCGATGGTGTTGTTTGAGCACATCTAATTAGTTTGGCTTGTCGACTTCGACAGGCCCTGGTCCCTAAAGGAGAGGACAATGGTTGCGGTAAGAAGTGCACATCTTAATAAAGCTGGGGAGTTTGACCCACAAAAATGGATAGCAAGTCTGGGGATTTCCAGCCAGCAGTCGTGTGAACGCTTAACCGAAACCTGGGCCTACTGTCAGCGCACCACTCTGGGGCATCCTGACGCCGAACTGTTATTGTGGCGCGGCGTGGAGATGGTTGAAATCTTATCCATGCTGAACATGGATATCGAAACGCTGCAGGCCGCGCTTTTGTTCCCGCTTGCCGATGCGGATGTCGTCACTGAAGACGTGCTGCGCGACAGCGTCGGGCAATCCGTCGTGGCGTTGATCCACGGCGTACGGGATATGGCGGCAATCCGCCAGCTCAAAGCCGCACATACCGATTCCGTCTCCTCGGAGCAAGTTGATAACGTTCGCCGGATGCTGCTGGCCATGGTGGACGATTTCCGCTGCGTGGTCATCAAGCTCGCTGAACGCGTTGCCCACCTGCGCGAAGTAAAAGATGCGCCGGAAGACGAGCGCGTACTGGCCGCGAAAGAGTGTACGAACATCTATGCACCGCTGGCGAACCGCTTAGGGATTGGTCAACTGAAATGGGAGCTGGAGGATTACTGCTTCCGTTACCTGCACCCGGCAGAATATAAGCGGATTGCAAAACTCCTGCACGAGCGCCGCATTGACCGCGAGCACTATATTGAGGAATTCGTCAGCGGATTGCGCCAGTCGATGAAAGAAGAGAATGTGCGGGCCGAAGTCTATGGTCGACCCAAGCACATCTACAGCATCTGGCGCAAAATGCAGAAGAAACATCTCGCCTTTGATGAGCTGTTTGATGTGCGCGCCGTGCGCATCGTTGCGGAGCGTCTGCAGGATTGCTACGCCGCGTTAGGGATAGTACATACTCACTTCCGCCATCTACCGGATGAGTTTGATGACTATGTCGCGAACCCGAAACCTAACGGCTATCAGTCTATTCATACCGTGGTGCTGGGGCCTGGCGGCAAAACGGTCGAGATTCAAATTCGTACCAAACAGATGCACGAGGACGCTGAGCTTGGCGTCGCGGCGCACTGGAAATACAAAGAGGGGACGTCAGGTGGCGTACGCTCTGGTCATGAAGACCGCATTGCCTGGCTGCGTAAGCTGATTGCGTGGCAGGAAGAGATGGCGGATTCCGGCGAAATGCTGGATGAAGTGCGAAGCCAGGTCTTTGACGACCGGGTCTACGTCTTTACGCCGAAAGGTGACGTGGTCGACCTGCCAGCAGGCTCCACGCCGCTGGACTTTGCCTATCACATCCACAGTGATGTGGGGCACCGCTGCATCGGGGCGAAAATCGGCGGACGTATCGTACCGTTTACCTATCAGCTGCAGATGGGCGACCAGATTGAAATCATCACGCAGAAGCAGCCTAACCCGAGCCGTGACTGGCTTAACCCGAACTTGGGTTATGTCACCACCAGCCGCGGGCGCTCAAAAATTCACGCCTGGTTCCGTAAGCAGGATCGTGACAAGAACATTCTTGCCGGTCGCCAGATCCTCGACGACGAGCTGGAACATATCGGCATAAGCCTGAAAGAGGCCGAGAAATTCCTGCTGCCGCGCTACAACTTCAACGAGCTGGATGAACTGCTGGCGGCGATTGGCGGCGGTGATATCCGTCTTAATCAGATGGTGAACTTCCTGCAGGCGCAGTTCAACAAGCCAAGCGCGGCGGAGCAGGATGCGGCGGCGCTGAAGCAGCTGCAGCAGAAAACCTATGCGCCACAGCAGCGCAGCAAAGACAATGGCCGCGTTGTGGTGGAAGGGGTGGGTAATCTGATGCATCACATTGCCCGCTGCTGCCAGCCAATCCCGGGTGATGATATCGTTGGCTTTATCACTCAGGGACGCGGGATTTCCATTCACCGTTCAGACTGCGACCAGCTTGCCGAGCTGCAGTCGCATGCACCGGAACGTATTGTGGAAGCGGTCTGGGGCGAGAGCTACTCGGCGGGGTACTCGCTGGTGGTTCGCGTTACCGCAAACGACCGCAGCGGCCTGCTGCGTGATATTACGACCATTCTCGCGAACGAGAAGGTTAACGTGCTGGGCGTGGCCAGCCGCAGCGATACGCGCGAGCAGCTTGCCACCATCGATATGACCATCGAAATCTACAACCTGCAGGTGCTGGGCCGCGTGCTTGGCAAACTGAACCAGGTCCCGGATGTGATTGACGCACGTCGTCTGCACGGCGGGTAAGCCCACCTTTCTGTAAGCCGGGTAAGGCGTAGCCTTTACCCGGCATTTATTTTTAATCAGGACAGAATTATGACCCAAATCGACCGCCTGCTTTGCATCATGAAACGCCTGCGCGATCCGGAAAACGGCTGCCCGTGGGACAAAGAGCAGACTTTCGCCACCATCGCCCCGTACACCCTCGAAGAGACCTATGAAGTGCTGGACGCCATTTCACGCGAGGATTTTGACGACCTGCGTGGTGAGCTGGGTGACCTGCTGTTCCAGGTGGTGTTCTATGCGCAAATGGCGCAGGAAGAGGGGCGTTTTAACTTCGAGGACATCTGCGCTGCCATCAGCGACAAACTGGAACGCCGTCATCCGCATATCTTTAGCGATGCCACCGCAGGTGATAGCGCGGAAGTGCTGGCGCGCTGGGAACAGATTAAAAGCGCCGAGCGCGCGGAGAAATCCCAGCACTCGGCACTGGATGACATTCCCCTGAACCTGCCTGCGCTGATGCGGGCGCATAAAATTCAGAAACGCTGCTCCGCGGTTGGCTTTGACTGGACGTCTCTTGGCCCGGTGCTGGAAAAAGTGCATGAAGAGATCGACGAAGTGATGCACGAAGCGCAACAGGCCGTGGTAGATGAAGCAAAGCTTGAAGAAGAGATGGGCGATTTGCTGTTCGCGACCGTCAACCTTTCTCGCCATCTGGGTGTAAAAGCGGAAACCGCCCTGCAAAAAGCCAACATTAAGTTTGAACGACGCTTTCGCGAAGTTGAGCGGATTGTGGCCTCGCGCGGCCTGGAAATGAGCGGAATTGACCTCGATGCGATGGAAGAAGTCTGGCAAGAAGTAAAACGCCAGGAAACTGATCTCTAACGAAATTTTGCGATCAAGCGCAATTTGTGTGATTTTTTAAATGACAAGCGCTTGATTTGCGTCAAAAACATTTACCCAAAAGGGGCTATTTTCTCACTCCTTATGTTTGTCATTGGCTGGACAGGAGACGGAGAATGAAAGTTTGTGGCGCTCGCCGTGTTCGGGTATACTACTTTCCCGTCCTGGTTATTCCATCGTTTCACCCTAACTTCTCAGGTTCAGCATGACAACGAACTATATTTTTGTGACCGGCGGGGTCGTATCCTCTCTGGGTAAAGGCATTGCCGCAGCCTCCCTCGCAGCCATTCTTGAAGCCCGTGGCCTCAATGTGACCATGATGAAACTGGATCCGTACATCAACGTCGATCCGGGTACCATGAGTCCAATCCAACACGGGGAAGTGTTCGTTACTGAAGACGGCGCTGAAACCGATCTGGATCTTGGCCACTACGAGCGTTTCATCCGCACTAAAATGACCCGTCGTAACAACTTCACGACAGGCCGTATCTACTCCGACGTTCTGCGTAAAGAGCGCCGTGGTGATTATCTTGGTGCTACCGTTCAGGTTATCCCACACATCACTAACGCTATCAAAGAACGCATTATTGCGGGCGGCGAAGGCCACGACGTGGTGCTGGTTGAAATCGGCGGTACCGTGGGTGATATCGAATCCCTGCCATTCCTGGAAGCGATTCGTCAGCTGGCGGTTGATATTGGCCGTGAAAACGCGCTGTTCATGCACCTGACGCTGGTGCCTTACATGGCAGCCGCAGGTGAAGTGAAAACCAAACCGACTCAGCACTCCGTTAAAGAGTTGCTCTCCATCGGTATTCAGCCAGACATCCTGGTTTGCCGTTCCGATCGCGCGGTTCCGGCGAACGAACGCGCGAAAATTGCATTGTTCTGTAACGTGCCGGAAAAAGCCGTTATTTCAATGAAAGATGTCGATTCCATTTATAAAATCCCGGGCCTGTTGAAATCACAGGGCCTGGACGATTATATTTGTAAACGATTCAGCTTGAACTGTCCGGAAGCTAACCTGTCTGAATGGGAACAGGTTATTTACGAAGAAGCGAATCCGGCTGGCGAAGTGACTATCGGCATGGTTGGCAAGTACATTGAACTGCCAGATGCCTATAAGTCAGTTATCGAAGCGCTGAAACACGGTGGTCTGAAGAACCGCGTCTCCGTTAACATCAAGCTGATTGATTCGCAGGATGTTGAAACGCGTGGCGTTGAAATTCTGAAAGATCTGGATGCAATCCTTATCCCTGGCGGCTTTGGCTACCGTGGTGTAGAAGGCAAGATCGCCACCGCACGCTATGCGCGTGAAAACAATATTCCATACCTCGGTATCTGCCTGGGTATGCAGGTTGCGCTGATCGAATTTGCGCGCAACGTAGCGGGAATGGAAAACGCGAACTCTACGGAATTTGTGCCAGACTGTAAGTACCCTGTCGTGGCGCTTATCACTGAATGGCGCGACGAAGAAGGTAACGTCGAAGTCCGTACCGAGAAGAGCGACCTGGGGGGCACGATGCGTCTTGGCGCACAGGCCTGCCAGCTGTCCGACGATAGCGTCGTTCGCAAGCTGTATGGCGAGCCGGTTATCACCGAACGTCATCGTCACCGCTATGAAGTCAACAACATGTTGTTGAAACAAATTGAAGCTGCGGGTCTGCGTGTTGCGGGCCGCTCCGGGGATGATCAGTTAGTCGAGATCATCGAAGTGCCAAACCATCCGTGGTTTGTCGCCTGCCAGTTCCACCCGGAATTTACTTCAACGCCACGTGACGGGCATCCGTTGTTTGCAGGCTTTGTGAAAGCCGCCAGCGATTACCAGAAGCGTCAGGCGAAGTAAAAAAAGTTAGAACGGCAACGCGTACCTCTGGTGCGCGTTGTTTGTCTGGAGTTTTAGTTTAACTTGTACTGAGGAAAATCTAATGTCCAAAATCGTTAAAGTCATCGGTCGTGAAATCATCGACTCCCGTGGTAACCCGACCGTTGAAGCCGAAGTTCACCTGGAAGGTGGTTTCGTCGGTATGGCAGCTGCTCCGTCAGGTGCTTCTACTGGTTCCCGCGAAGCGCTGGAACTGCGCGATGGCGACAAATCCCGTTTCATGGGCAAAGGCGTACTGAAAGCTGTTGGCGCCGTAAACGGCCCTATTGCTCAGGCAATCATTGGCAAAGACGCTAAAGACCAGGCTGGCATCGACAAGATCATGATCGATCTGGACGGTACTGAAAACAAATCTAACTTCGGTGCTAACGCAATCCTGGCCGTTTCCCTGGCGAACGCCAAAGCTGCAGCGGCTGCTAAAGGTATGCCACTGTTCGAACACATCGCTGAACTGAACGGCACTCCAGGCAAATACTCCATGCCTGTACCGATGATGAACATCATCAACGGTGGTGAGCACGCAGACAACAACGTTGATATTCAGGAATTTATGATTCAGCCAGTTGGCGCGAAATCCCTGAAAGAAGCAGTACGTATGGGTTCTGAAGTGTTCCACAACCTGGCTAAAGTTCTGAAAGCTAAAGGTATGAACACGGCTGTTGGTGACGAAGGTGGCTATGCGCCAAACCTGGGTTCTAACGCAGAAGCACTGGCTGTTATCGCTGAAGCGGTTAAAGCAGCAGGCTACGAGCTGGGCAAAGACATCACTCTGGCGATGGACTGTGCAGCGTCTGAATTCTACAAAGACGGTAAATACGTTCTGGCTGGCGAAGGCAACAAAGCGTTCACCTCTGAAGAGTTCACTCACTTCCTGGAAGACCTGACCAAACAGTACCCAATCGTTTCTATCGAAGACGGTCTGGACGAGTCTGACTGGGATGGCTTCGCATACCAGACTAAAGTACTGGGCGACAAAATCCAGCTGGTGGGTGACGACCTGTTCGTAACCAACACCAAGATCCTGAAAGAAGGCATCGAGAAAGGCATCGTTAACTCCATCCTGATCAAATTCAACCAGATCGGTTCTCTGACCGAAACGCTGGCTGCGATCAAAATGGCGAAAGACGCTGGCTACACCGCTGTTATCTCTCACCGTTCTGGCGAAACTGAAGACGCTACCATCGCTGACCTGGCTGTTGGTACCGCGGCTGGCCAGATCAAGACCGGTTCTATGAGCCGTTCTGACCGTGTTGCTAAATACAACCAGCTGATTCGTATCGAAGAAGCACTGGGCGAAAAAGCACCATACAACGGTCGTAAAGAGATCAAAGGCCAGGCATAATCGCTAAGCCTTAAAATGAAAATGCCAGTCGTAAGACTGGCATTTTTTTTGGCTATTTAAAATCGACCGCCATTTGTTCCGGAATGGTCAGTCCCTGAGTGGTTTGCACGCAGCGGGCAATATAGTCCGTAAAGCGGGGTGGCTTAGGCATGCCCATGCTAAGCAGCTTATCATTGCTGAAGCGCACGTTGAGTGTGGCAAAAGCACCGTATAAACGCATTGCTTTCAGCATCAGGCGCTCGTTGCATGGCCCAAAAATATCCTTCAGTTCGCGGCGCATTCTGACCAGCGTTTCGTAACTCACCTGAGCGTATCGATCTCCGACAGGGGCTTTCTCCAGCGCCTGTGCCATTGCCTTATCAATATCAGCAAAGCGAACGCTGTTCTCTTCCCCGGCAGAAATATGTACCACTTCCCCTGAACGTGCATCACTGGTAAGCAGCATTAACAGCGCGTCGGCACAATAGTCCACCGGAACGACATCGATTTTGTCTTCCATCGAACACATAAATTTTTGCAGCATTAACCCCATGCTAAAGACCCAGAAAATACTGCTTGAAGGCGTGCAGCCGTGACGGGTATGGCCGACGACGATAGACGGGCGGGCGATGAGCAGCGGCAGGCCAGGACAGTGCTGGCGCATCAGCTGTTCAATGGTGGATTTCGAATAGGTATATTCCACCAGATGCTCGGCGTTCTCTCTGAATTCTGCACTTTCGGCGATCAGCGAATCCTGCTCCGGCGTGCAGGACATCGCCGTGCCAACGTGCAGGAAGCGCTGTAGGGTCGACACCCGTTCCATGCGGCGCGCCAGCGCCAGGGTTCCCTCGACGTTCACCTTCCAGATAAGCGGATTGTTGCCAAATGACGCGACGGCCGCGCAGTTAACGACATGCGTCACCTGTTCAAGACGCGGATCGTTCAGGAAGGCTTCCGGCTGGCTGAGATCGCCAATGAGAATATTCTCCACGCTCAGCGAGGCCAGTGCATGCTCAGGCACGTTGAACTTACGCATATTCTCCTGCACTCGCGACAGCCCACCTTGCGGGTCACTGGCGCGCGCAAGCAGAAGCAAATTTACGGCGCTCTCGCCGGTCAGGATTTTTTCAAGTACTGCACCGCCCAGAAATCCGGTCACGCCTGTAATCAGTAAGGTTTTCATTGATACCGTCTCATTATGATTGATGAGGCGGATTGTAGGCGGGCGAAAGTAAACGGCGTTTAAATAAAAAAATGGCCAGCCTTACCGTTTCTTAAGCTTATTTTAAGGTAAGGAATTCAGGGGATGAGATTGGACATTGCAGGAGGGAAGAAAATTCAATTTATAAAGATATTTATTTTAACTTGCTGATTTATATATTATAAATTCGCTTCCTGTATCGTGATGATATTAAGTAAAAATGTAATTATAAAAATACTTTGTAACATCATTCATTGATGCGGTAAATAATTTAACGGATGCTTAAGAACACTCAAAATAACAAACTCGCAGGCTATTGATATATAGCCTGCGAAGGTTTTCTACAGCAACAGAGGAAGCGTTGCGCTGGCGGTTTGTTGGCTGACCTCGCCGTAATGACCGTCTATTGTAATAAGGGAGTGGGTAAGCAACTCGACCAGCAGCATAACACCCACTTTGGCATTGAGTGCGCCTGCGCTAAGCGGCCCCTCGGGTTTGGCTGCAACCAGTAGCATATCGCTCAGGGACGCCAGCGGGCTACGCGGCGTATTGCTGAGCGCCAGCACGGGGACGCCACGTTTGCGCGCAAGTTTTACGACGTGAAGTAAATCCCGCGTTGAGCCTGAACTGGAGATGGCTACCACCAGCGACGCTTTAGAGAGGGTGGTCGCATTCATGGCTGCACGGTGCATATCGCTGAAGAGCTGCACAGGTTTGCCCAGGCGCAACAGCTTATAATGCAGATACTCGCCGAGGATCGCACTGGCAGCGACCCCATAAATCTGGACTGACTGCGCCTGATGCAGCGCCTGTGCCGCCTTTTCCAGCAGCGCTCTGTCGAGCAGTCTGGCGGTATCCTGCAGAGCCTGTACAGACTCTTCCACTACGCTATCAATTTCATCTCCGGCCTGACGCTCTGGCTGACCCTGCTGAATGTCCAGCGCAAGTGCCATTTTGAATTCCGTGTACCCCTTACAGCCCAGCGTGCGGCAAAGACGCGTCACGCTGGCCTCGCTGGTATGACTTTCGCGCGCCAGCTCAGTGATCGTCAGGTAAAGCACCCGGGCAGGATCGTTGAGGACAAACTCTCCCAGTTTTCGTTGCGTTGGGCTGTACCCGGAAGCCTCCTGGCGTAGCTTCAGCAGCAGGTTTTCATGGTCTGACATGCGAGATCCTTAATGCATTCTTCTGTCGACTAGTGTGGCGGAAAGCGGGGGAAAGATGCCAGTCATTTCGAAAAAGTATGATCGTCATCCTGGTTATTGATGATAATTTTCACTATTAATAATTAATATGGTAAAAATTTTCATCTATACACGAGGGGATGAAAAAATGATGCAAATGTTCAGTGGGGCTTCTTCTGGCGGATGGTTTGAGAAAGCGCAGCGCTTTGGCAAATCATTTATGTTGCCCATCGCCGTCTTGCCCGCGGCGGGTTTGTTGCTGGGGATTGGAGGCGCGTTATCAAATCCCAATACCCTCACGGCCTACCCGTTTTTAGATGTTGCGTGGCTGCAGGCCATCTTTACCATTATGAGCAGTGCCGGTTCGATTGTGTTCGCCAACCTCTCGGTGCTGTTTGCTGTCGGGGTCGCCGTCGGGCTGGCAAAAAATGATAAAGGAACCGCGGGGCTGGCGGCATTGCTCGCTTTTCTGGTGATGAATGCCACCATCAATGCGCTGCTGATCCTGACCGGAAAACTGGCGCTTGAGAACCCGGGTGCCGTAGGGCAGGGAATGACGCTGGGGATCCAGACGCTGGAAACCGGCGTATTTGGTGGGGTCGTCATCGGGCTTGTGACCTGCGCGTTACATCATCGGTTCAATAAGATTGCGCTTCCGCAGTTCCTGGGTTTCTTTGGCGGTTCACGTTTTGTACCGATCGTCAGCTCGCTGGCGGCCATACTTGTCGGGGCATTAATGACCGTCATCTGGCCGCATTTCCAGAAGCTGATCTTCGGTCTGGGCGGGCTTGTGGATGCCACCGGTTATCTGGGGACTATGCTGTACGGTTTCATTTTGCGCATGCTCGGGCCGTTTGGTTTACACCACATCTTCTATCTTCCCTTCTGGACGACCGCGCTTGGCGGCAGCGAGATCGTTAACGGTCAGCTGGTAGAAGGTACGCAGCGGATCTTCTTCGCCCAGCTTGCTGACCCGACTACACGCCAGTTTTATGAAGGCACGTCGCGTTTCATGTCCGGACGTTTCATCACGATGATGTTTGGTCTGCTGGGTGCCTGCCTCGCGATGTACCACACGGCAAAGCCGGAGAACAAAAAACGCGTCGCGGGGCTGTTACTTTCGGCGGCATTGACCTCGTTCCTGACGGGAATTACTGAACCTATTGAGTTCTCATTCCTTTTTGTTGCACCTGTGCTGTACGTCATTCACGCCCTGTTTGACGGGCTGGCGTTTATGCTCGCCCATATTTTACACATCACTATCGGGCAAACCTTCTCAGGCGGTTTTATCGACTTCGTGCTGTTCGGCATTCTCCAGGGCGAGGCCAAAACCCACTGGATGTTCGTGCCGCTGGTAGGGGTGCCGTGGTTCTTCCTCTACTACTTTACGTTCCGCTATCTGATTAATCGCTTTGATTTTGCCACGCCGGGGCGTGAGAAAGAGGCGATGGCGGATGAAGTGACCTTTTCGCAGAGCGAGCGTGCTGTTGCGGTGATCGCCGGGTTAGGTGGCAAAGACAATCTCGAAGAGGTGGACTGCTGCGCGACGCGTCTTCGCGTCACGGTGAAGGATGGCAGCAAAGTGAATGAATCGGCGCTGAAAGCGACCGGCGCGCGTGGCGTTATCGTCCGCGGCAACGGTGTTCAGGTCATTTATGGGCCGCATGTCACGATTATTAAAAACGAAGTGGAAGAGATCTTATCGTAATGAAAACTGTACTGGATAACCTGAAGGGAAAACTGGTCGTCTCCTGCCAGGCGCTGGAGAATGAACCTCTGCATAGCGCGTTTATTATGTCACGAATGGCGCTGGCCGCCGCGCAGGGTGGGGCGGCAGCGATCCGTGCCAATAGCGTGGTGGATATCGAAGCCATCAGGCAGCAGGTAGCGCTGCCGGTTATCGGCATCATCAAACGCGATTATCCGGATAGTGAGGTGTTTATCACCGCCACGATGAAAGAGGTGGATGAGCTGATGACGGTTTCTCCGGAAATCATTGCCCTGGATGCGACTGCGCGACAGCGCCCTGGCGGCGAAGACCTGGCGACGCTGGTCGCGCATATCCGCACGCGGTACCCGTCGGTACGCCTGATGGCGGATATTTCCACAACAGAAGAGGCCGTGACGGCGCAGGCGCTGGGTTTTGATTGTGTGGGGACCACGCTTTACGGTTATACGACAGAAACCGCAGGCCATGCGCTACCGGACAATGACTGCGCATTTCTGAAAGAGGTACTGGCTGCCGTCGACATTCCCGTGGTGGCCGAAGGCAACGTTGACACACCTGAACGGGCGGCGAGGTGCCTGGAACTTGGTGCCTTTATGGTCGTTGTCGGCGGGGCCATCACCCGCCCACAGCAAATTACTGCGCGGTTTATGGCAGCGATTGGCGCTCAAAGCACCGATGGAGCATGACCATCTGACGGGGATCTGCGATACTTATCGTTTATCCCCTTAACTGAGATGACTATGCAGTACCCGATTAACGAGATGTTCCAGACCCTGCAAGGCGAGGGTTACTTTACCGGCGTTCCCGCCATCTTTATTCGATTACAGGGATGCCCGGTTGGCTGTGCCTGGTGTGATACCAAACATACGTGGGATAAACTCGCAGATCGGGAAGTGTCGCTGTTTAGCATTCTGGCTAAAACCAAAGAGAGCGATAAGTGGGGCGCGGGAAGTGCAGAAGATCTGCTGGCGATCATTGGCCGTCAGGGCTGGACGGCGCGCCACGTGGTGATTACCGGGGGTGAACCCTGCATCCACGACCTGACGCCACTGACCGAGCTGCTCGAAAAGAACGGCTACAGCTGTCAGATTGAAACCAGCGGCACGCATGAAGTGCGCTGTTCTCACACCACCTGGGTGACGGTTTCGCCGAAAGTTAACATGCGCGGCGGCTACGATGTACTCTCTCAGGCGCTGGAGCGTGCTGATGAGATTAAACACCCGGTTGGCCGCGTGCGTGATATCGAAGCGCTGGATGAACTGCTCGCCACGCTGACGGATGAAAAGCAGCGGATTATCGCGCTGCAGCCTATCAGCCAGAAAGAGGATGCCACGCGCCTGTGTATTGAAACCTGTATTGCCCGCAACTGGCGGCTGTCGATGCAGACGCACAAGTACCTGAACATCGCCTAAAAAAAAGCCCGGATATTCCGGGCTTTTTTTACTCACCGCGATAGATACAGCCCGCGGTGCAGGTCTCTTTGATCATCACCGCGCTCAGCAGAGGCACCTGCGGTTTCATCTGATCCCAAATCCATTTAGCCAGCACTTCACTGGTCGGATTTTCAAGGCCCGGGATATCATTCAGATAGTAGTGATCCAGACGATCGTAGGTCGGCTTGAATGCCGCCTTCAGCTCGGCAAAGTCCATGATCCAACCGGTATGCGGATCGACGTCACCGGTTATCTCAAGACGCACCATAAACGAGTGCCCGTGCAGACGGCCACATTTATGCCCTTCAGGAACATGCGGAAGGTGGTGGGCGGCTTCGAAGGTGAAATCTTTAAACAGTGTGGTGGACATTATTGCTCTCAGTAATGCGGAAAAAACCGCCGCATAGTACCGGAAAGCACAATTTTTATCATTAACTAAAACGGCTCTGTTGCCGCAACGTGGTGCATACGAGAAAGGACTACTGTTTTATGATTAAATTTCAATGGGTTGGTTAATCGTTTTTATCGTTAAGAACGATAACTAAAACAGGTTAGTCCATTTGGTTATTTATTATTTCCATCCCTTCTTTAATTGTTATTATCCTCGCCGTTAACCTTATCTTCAGTTTGGATTTATTCGCTTAAAGTCCGCTTGGCTACTGGAACATAACGACGCATGACAACACAGGCCCCACCTTCAAATTTGCTTCCCCTGAACCCGGAGCAACTGGCGCGCCTTCAGGCTGCCACCTCTGATTTTTCTCCCACCCAGCTTGCCTGGGTCTCCGGCTATTTCTGGGGAATGCTTAACCAGCAACCGGGCGCTGTGGCTGCTGCACCGGCAACTGCGGTAGAAATTCCGGCGATTACGCTGATTTCTGCCTCGCAGACGGGTAATGCTCGCCGTGTGGCCGAAGCGCTGCGCGACGACCTGCTGGCCGCCAAACTGAACGTGAACCTGGTGAACGCCGGGGACTATAAATTCAAACAGATCGCGTCCGAAAAACTGCTGGTGGTGGTGGCTTCAACCCAGGGTGAGGGTGAGCCGGCTGAAGAAGCGGTGGCCCTGCATAAGTTCCTGTTCTCGAAAAAAGCCCCAAAACTGAACGGGACGGCGTTTGCCGTGTTTGGCCTGGGTGACACCTCCTACGAATTTTTCTGCCAGTCCGGTAAAGATTTCGACAGCAAACTGGCGGAACTGGGCGCTGAGCGCCTGCTGGACCGCGTTGATGCGGATGTGGAATACCAGACCGCAGCCGCTGAATGGCGTGCGCGCATCGTTGACGTGCTGAAAGCACGCGTGCCGAAAGAGACGCCAGCGCAGGCTGCCGTCACCGCGGCGGGTGCAGTCAATGATATTCACACCAGCCCGTATACCAAAGAGGCACCGCTGGCAGCGAGCCTGGCAGTTAATCAGAAAATTACCGGTCGCGCCTCTGAGAAAGACGTGCGGCATATTGAAATCGATCTCGGTGATTCCGGTCTGCGTTACCAGCCGGGCGATGCACTTGGGATCTGGTACCAGAACGATCCGGCGCTGGTTAAAGAGCTGGTCGAACTGCTGTGGCTGAAAGGCGATGAGCCTGTCACCGTCGACGGTAACACGCAGCCGCTCTCTGAGGCGCTGCAGTGGCATTTCGAGCTGACGGTCAACACGCCAAACATCGTTGAAAATTACGCCACCTTAACGCGCAGTGAATCGCTGCTGCCTCTGGTGGGGGATAAGGCGAAGCTGCAGCATTACGCCGCGACGACGCCGATTGTCGATATGGTGCGTTTCTCTCCGGCACAGCTGGATGCGGATGCGCTAATCGGCCTGCTGCGTCCGCTGACGCCGCGCCTCTACTCCATTGCCTCTTCGCAGGCCGAAGTGGAGAGCGAAGTGCATATCACCGTGGGCGTGGTGCGTTATGACATCGAAGGCCGTGCCCGTGCGGGCGGGGCATCAAGCTTCCTGGCCGATCGCGTGGAGGAAGACGGTGAAGTGCGCGTGTTTATCGAGCACAACGACAACTTCCGTCTGCCTGCGAACCCGGAAACTCCGGTCATCATGATTGGGCCGGGTACCGGTATTGCGCCATTCCGCGCCTTTATGCAGCAGCGCGCTGCAGATGAGGCGCCGGGTAAAAACTGGTTGTTCTTCGGCAACCCGCACTTTACGGAAGATTTCCTCTACCAGGTTGAGTGGCAGCGTTACGTCAAAGAAGGCGTCCTGACGCGCATCGACCTGGCCTGGTCCCGCGATCAGCAAGAAAAAGTATACGTACAAGACAAACTGCGCGAACAGGGCGCAGAGCTGTGGCGCTGGATCAATGACGGTGCCCACATTTATGTCTGCGGCGACGCCAATCGCATGGCGAAAGACGTTGAGCAGGCATTGCTGGAAGTGATTGCCGAATTCGGCGGTATGGATGCCGAAACGGCGGATGAATTTTTAAGTGAGCTGCGCGTTGAGCGCCGTTATCAGCGAGATGTCTACTAATGAGCGAAAAACATCCAGGGCCACTGGTGGTCGAAGGTAAACTGACAGACGCCGAGCGCATGAAGCTGGAAAGCAACTATCTGCGCGGCACCATTGCTGAAGATCTGAATGATGGTCTCACCGGCGGCTTTAAAGGCGACAACTTTCTGCTGATCCGTTTCCACGGTATGTATCAGCAGGACGACCGTGATATCCGCGCCGAACGTGCAGAACAGAAGCTGGAGCCGCGTCATGCGATGCTGCTGCGCTGCCGTCTTCCGGGCGGGGTGATCACCACGAAACAGTGGCAGGCGATCGATAAGTTTGCGGGTGAAAATACCCTTTATGGCAGCATCCGTCTGACCAACCGTCAGACCTTCCAGTTCCACGGCATTCTGAAGAAGAACGTGAAGCCGGTACACCAGATGCTGCACTCTGTCGGGCTGGACGCGCTGGCCACGGCTAACGACATGAACCGTAACGTGCTCTGCACCTCGAACCCGTACGAGTCCGAGCTGCACGCCGAAGCCTATGAGTGGGCGAAGAAGATCTCTGAGCACCTGCTGCCACGCACCCGCGCCTATGCGGAGATCTGGCTCGATCAGGAAAAAGTGGCCACCACCGACGAAGAACCGATCCTCGGCCAGACCTATCTGCCGCGTAAGTTCAAAACCACCGTGGTGATCCCGCCGCAGAACGATATCGATCTGCACGCCAACGACATGAACTTCGTGGCGATTGCCGAAAATGGCAAGCTGGTGGGCTTTAACCTGCTGGTGGGCGGCGGTCTCTCCATCGAACACGGTAACAAGAAAACCTATGCCCGTACCGCAAGCGAGTTTGGTTTCCTGCCGCTGGAGCACACGCTGGCCGTGGCTGAAGCGGTTGTCACCACGCAGCGCGACTGGGGTAACCGTACGGACCGTAAAAACGCGAAAACCAAATACACCCTGGAGCGCGTGGGCGTAGAGACGTTCAAAGCGGAAGTGGAGCGTCGCGCGGGGATTAAGTTTGAGCCGATCCGTCCGTATGAATTTACGGGACGTGGCGATCGTATTGGCTGGGTTAAAGGCATCGACAATAAATGGCACCTGACGCTGTTTATTGAAAACGGCCGTATTCTTGATTATCCGGGCCGCCCGCTGAAAACCGGTCTGCTGGAAATTGCGAAGATCCATAAAGGTGAATTCCGTATCACCGCTAACCAGAACCTGATCGTTGCCGGCGTGCCGGAAAGCCAGAAAGCGAAGATTGAGAAACTGGCGCGCGACCATGGGTTGATGGACGCGGTGAAGCCGCAGCGTGAAAACTCAATGGCCTGCGTGTCGTTCCCGACCTGCCCGCTGGCGATGGCGGAAGCAGAGCGTTTCCTGCCGTCATTCACCGATAAGGTGGAAGCTATTCTGGAAAAACACGGTATTCCGGACGAGCATATTGTTATGCGTGTCACCGGCTGCCCGAACGGCTGTGGCCGTGCGATGCTGGCCGAGCTGGGTCTGGTGGGTAAAGCGCCGGGTCGCTATAACCTGCACCTCGGCGGCAACCGTATCGGAACGCGTATTCCGCGCATGTTCCGTGAGAACATCACCGAGCCGGAAATTCTTGATTCTATCGACGAGCTTGTCGGGCGCTGGGCGAAAGAGCGCGAAGCGGGTGAAGGCTTCGGCGACTTTACGGTGCGTGCGGGCATTATTCGCCCGGTGCTCGATCCCGCAAGGGATTTCTGGGAGTAAACACGAGAGGTAATTATGTCCGTACTCGATCTAAACGCCCTAAATGAACTGCCAAAAGTCGATCGCATTCTGGCGCTGGCAGAAACCAATGCGCAGCTTGAAAAGCTCGACGCCGAAGGCCGCGTGGCATGGGCCCTGGAAAACCTGCCGGGTGATTATGTGCTCTCGTCAAGTTTTGGTATTCAGGCTGCGGTGAGTTTGCATCTGGTGAACCAGATTCGTCCGGACATTCCGGTGATCCTGACCGATACCGGCTACCTGTTCCCGGAAACCTACCAGTTTATCGATGAGCTGACGGACAAGCTCGGGCTGAACCTGAAAGTCTACCGCGCGGAGCAAAGCGCGGCCTGGCAGGAGGCGCGGTATGGCAAGCTGTGGGAACAGGGTGTTGAGGGCATTGAGAAATACAATGAGATCAACAAGGTCGAGCCGATGAACCGGGCGCTGAAAGAGCTTAACGCGCAGACCTGGTTTGCGGGGTTACGCCGCGAGCAGTCCGGAAGTCGCGCCACGCTCCCGGTGCTGGCGGTTCAGCTCGGGGTGTTTAAAGTGCTGCCGATCATCGACTGGGATAACCGTACGGTTTACCAGTACCTGCAAAAACACGGACTGAAATACCACCCGCTCTGGGACCAGGGTTATCTGTCCGTGGGCGATACCCATACCACGCGTAAATGGGAACCGGGCATGGCGGAAGAAGAGACGCGATTCTTTGGACTTAAGCGCGAGTGCGGATTGCACGAAGGGTAAATTCTGTTCCCTTGTCCCTCACCCTCTTACAAAGGGTGAGGGACATGTTCTGTTCTACGCTTTCCCTGCTTTTGCCAGCTCTTTCACCAGCAGCAGCATCACTTTAACCACATCCCGACTGCGGTGTTCAATCCGCTGCGGCAGTGCGCTATCAATATGCTGCTGATTATCCAGCAGCACGTTATGCCAGCTCGTCCCGTCCGGGAAAGCCTTCGATTTCACCCGCTGCTGATAACCGTCTTTCTTACCCAGCATCCAGTTAGTGGCTTCCACGTACAGAACAGGAATGCCCGCTTTATCGAACACTTCACCATCATTACAGCAGCCGGTTCCGCGAGGATAATCGGGATTCCCGCCCGGGTTGCTGGTGGCATACACCCCATGGCTGCGGGCGATTGCCAGCGCGCGGTCGCGCGTCAGTTTACGCACGGTACCCGGCGTACTCTGTCCGCTGTTGAAATAGAGCTTATCGCCGACGATAAGGTTATCGAGGTTAATCACCAGCAGCGTATTTTTCCTCTCCTCGGCACTCATGCGTTTCAGGAGATTCTCCGCGCCAAGTTTTCCCTCTTCTTCACCGCTGGTAGCAACGAAACGGATCCCGTATTGGGTTGGAATGTCTTTCATTCGCTCTGCCAGTTCGAGCATCACGCCCAGACCCGCCGCGTTATCGTCCAGCCCCTGTAACGTCAGCCCGCCGAGATTATTGTCGGTATCGGCGTCGCTCATTGGCGCGTAGGTGTCCAGGTGCGCCATGATAATGATCTGTTCCGCCGCGCTACCTTCATGCGCCGCAATGACCGTACTGCCGGTCACGTTATGCCAGTTTTTTGTTTTATTGCGCGAGGTATAGACGTAGCGGCTGTGAAACGATCGGATATCGCTCTGGTATCCCATGTCAGCAAATTGCTGGCGAATATAATCGGCGGAAAGCATTTCCGCTGGCGTGCCGGTCATACGACCCGGAAAGACGGTCGCAATATGCCGCGCCTGCATATTCGCGATTTCACCATAGGGCTGATTTTTTGCCTGGGCCGGAAGGATAAAGCAAACGCCGAGCGCCAGGGCAGCGATACGGTGGCGCGTTGCGGAAAACATAGTGAGTCCTTAAAAACAGAGCAAAATTTTAACCCGCCTAGTATGAAACTGTGATCGACCATACACAATTTGAATTGCTCTTAAATGCCCGAAAATTCGCGTGTTAAGCACTTTTTGATCTTTGCTTTTCCACGGCGTTATTCCATTGAGTAACTACTCATTCCAATTCGTAATTTCATTCGATCTAAGCCGCCCCCTATAGTCCCACTATTCCTTGTTGTTAGTGAGTTGTAGCTTGTGGACTATCTGCCCCTTTTTGCCGCGATAAAAGACAGACCTGTGCTGGTAGTCGGCACCGGTGAGGTTGCCGATCGCAAAATCGCGTTTCTGCAGCGAGCGGGGGCGCAGGTACGGGTAGTCGACGAGGCGGATTTCGACGAGTCGCAAATCGACACCGTGGTGCTGGTGATTGCGGCAACCGACAACCGCGAGCTCAACCGCCGTATTTCAGAGGCGGCTCAGGCCCGTCACCGTCTGGTGAACGTGGTGGACGATCGGCCGCTGTGTTCGTTTATCTTCCCGTCGATTGTTGACCGTTCGCCATTGCTGGTGGCCATCTCCTCCGGCGGGACCGCGCCGGTGCTGGCACGCGTGCTGCGGGAAAAAATCGAAGCGCTTTTGCCTACCAGCCTTGGGCGAATGGCGGAGAAAGCGAGCTTCTGGCGTAACCATCTGAAAACGCGCCTGACCAGCGTGACGGAACGCCGTCGCTTTTGGGAGCGCGTGTTCCGCGGTCGTTTTGCCAGCCTGATGCATGCCGGGAATGAAACGGCGGCGCAGCAGATCCTCGAAGATGAGCTGGATAACCCTGGCAGTAGCGGCGGCGAGATCATTCTGGTCGGTGCGGGGCCGGGTGATGCCGGGCTGCTGACCCTGCGCGGCCTGCAGGTGCTTCAGGATGCCGATGTGGTGTTCTACGACCATCTGGTCACCGACGGGGTGCGCGAATTGATTCGCCGTGACGCAGAACAAATCTGCGTTGGCAAACGGGCGGGCGAGCACTCTGTACCGCAGCATGACACCAACCAGATGCTGGTGGCGGCGGCAAAAGCGGGCAAAACGGTGGTGCGGCTTAAAGGTGGCGACCCGTTTATCTTTGGTCGCGGCGGGGAAGAGCTGCAGGCGGCGGCTGAAGCGGGCGTGCCGTTCCAGGTCGTCCCGGGTATCACGGCGGCTTCCGCAGTGACGGCCTACGCCGGTATACCGCTTACTCACCGCGATTACGCCCAGAGCGTGACCTTTGTCACGGGCCATTACAAGGCGGACAGCACCCCGTTTGACTGGTCGCATCTGGCCCAGAGTCGTCAGACGCTGGCTATCTATATGGGCACGATGAAGGCGGCGGACATCAGTGAACAACTTCTTCAACACGGTCGAGAGGCAACCACGCCGGTCGCCGTGATTTCTCGCGGCACGCGCGTCGATCAGCATGTGGCTATCGGTACGCTACAGGATCTTGCCACCCTGGCGAAAGAGGCCCCTATGCCCGCGCTTATCGTGGTAGGGGAAGTGGTGCACCTGCACAGCACACTCGCCTGGTTTCAACATACAACAGACTCAGAGGGGTTTGGCTCCTCTGTGGTGAATCTGGCTTAAGGAACGGTTATGGACCAAAAACGACTTACTCACCTGCGGCAGCTCGAAGCGGAAAGTATCCATATTATCCGCGAAGTGGCAGCCGAATTCTCTAACCCGGTGATGATGTATTCCATCGGTAAAGATTCCAGCGTGATGCTACACCTGGCGCGTAAAGCGTTTTACCCGGGTACGCTGCCGTTCCCGCTGCTGCACGTTGATACCGGCTGGAAATTCCGTGAAATGTATGAATTCCGCGACCGTACGGCAAAAGCCTACGGCTGCGAACTGCTGGTGCATAAAAACCCGGAAGGGGTGGCGATGGGTATTAACCCGTTCGTGCACGGTAGTGCCAAACACACTGACATCATGAAAACCGAAGGGCTGAAGCAGGCGCTGAACAAATACGGTTTTGACGCGGCCTTCGGCGGCGCACGCCGTGACGAAGAAAAATCCCGTGCGAAAGAGCGTATCTACTCTTTCCGCGACCGCTTCCACCGCTGGGATCCAAAAAACCAGCGTCCGGAGCTGTGGCATAACTACAACGGCCAGATCAACAAGGGCGAAAGCATTCGCGTGTTCCCGCTCTCCAACTGGACCGAGCTGGATATCTGGCAGTACATCTATCTGGAAAATATCGAGATCGTGCCGCTGTACCTGGCCGCTGAACGTCCGGTGCTGGAGCGTGACGGCATGCTGATGATGATCGATGACGATCGCATCGACCTGCAGCCAGGCGAAGTGATCAAAAAGCAGATGGTGCGTTTCCGTACCCTCGGCTGCTGGCCATTGACCGGTGCCGTGGAGTCCAGTGCGCAGACGCTGCCGGAGATCATTGAAGAGATGCTGGTGTCGACCACCAGTGAGCGACAGGGCCGCGTGATTGACCGCGACCAGGCAGGCTCCATGGAGCTGAAGAAACGTCAGGGTTATTTCTAAGGAGCCGCCATGAACACGACCATTGCTCAACAAATTGCCAATGAAGGCGGCGTAGAAGCTTATCTGCACGCGCAACAACACAAAAGCCTGCTGCGCTTTTTGACCTGCGGCAGCGTCGATGACGGGAAAAGCACGCTGATCGGCCGTCTGCTGCACGATACGCGTCAGATTTACGAAGATCAGCTCTCGTCCCTGCACAACGACAGTAAACGTCATGGTACCCAGGGCGAAAAACTCGACCTGGCGCTGCTGGTGGACGGCCTGCAGGCCGAGCGCGAGCAGGGCATCACCATTGATGTGGCGTATCGCTATTTCTCCACCGAGAAGCGCAAATTTATTATTGCCGACACCCCGGGGCATGAGCAGTACACCCGTAACATGGCGACCGGTGCGTCTACCTGTGAACTGGCGATCCTGCTGATTGACGCCCGTAAAGGGGTACTGGATCAGACTCGTCGCCACAGCTTTATCTCCACGTTGCTGGGGATCAAACACCTGGTGGTGGCGGTCAACAAAATGGATCTGGTGAACTTCAGCGAAGAGAAGTTTGATGAGATCCGCCAGAGTTACCTGACGTTTGCTGAACAGCTGCCGGGTAACCTGGATATTCGCTTTGTGCCGCTCTCTGCGCTGGAAGGCGACAACGTGGCTTCCCAGAGCGCGAACATGCCGTGGTATAGCGGCCCGACGCTGCTCGAAGTGCTGGAAACCGTGGAGATCCAGCGCGTGGTCGACACCCAGCCGATGCGCTTCCCGGTTCAGTACGTTAACCGTCCTAACCTTGATTTCCGCGGTTTCTCCGGCACTCTCGCGTCGGGCACCGTGGCGGTCGGTCAGCGCGTTAAAGTTCTGCCGTCTGGTGTGGAATCCACCATCAGCCGTATCGTCACCTTTGATGGCGATCTGCCGCAAGCCGGTGCGGGTGAAGCGGTCACGCTGGTATTGAAAGATGAAATTGATATCAGCCGCGGCGATCTGCTGGTGGACGCTCAGGAGACGCTGGCAGCGGTGCAGGGGGCTTCCGTTGATGTGGTGTGGATGGCTGAACAACCGCTGACCGCCGGTCAGAGCTACGACATTAAAATCGCGGGTAAGAAAACCCGTGCCCGCGTGGACGGTATCCAGTTCCAGGTGGACATCAATAACCTGACCCAGCGCGATGTCACCGAGCTGCCGCTGAACGGCATTGGTCTGGTCGACGTGACCTTTGACGAGCCGCTGGTGCTGGATCCCTACCAGCAGAACCCGGTAACGGGTGGGCTGATCTTTATCGATCGCCTCTCCAACGTGACCGTGGGTGCCGGTATGGTGCGTGAGCCAAATGAACAGGCTACGGTAGCCTCTGAGTTCAGCGCTTTTGAGCTGGAGCTGAATGCGCTGGTGCGTAAGCACTTCCCGCACTGGGGTGCGCGCGATCTGCTGGGAGGCAAGTAATGGCCGCCCATGATGAGAACGTCGTCTGGCATCCTCATCCGGTCACCGTCGCGCAGCGCGAGAAACTTCACGGTCATCGTGGCGTGGTACTGTGGTTTACCGGGCTATCCGGCTCTGGTAAATCCACGGTAGCGGGCGCGCTGGAAGAGGCGCTACACCAGCAGGGGGTCAGTACCTACCTGCTGGATGGCGACAATGTGCGCCACGGCCTGTGCAGCGATTTGGGCTTCAGCGACGACGATCGTAAAGAGAATATTCGCAGGGTGGGGGAAGTGGCCAGCCTGATGGCGGATGCCGGGTTAGTGGTACTGACCGCGTTTATCTCACCGCATCGTGCCGAACGCCAGATGGTGCGCGAGCGCGTCGGGCAGGATCGCTTTATCGAAGTGTTTGTCGATACGCCGCTGGAAATTTGCGAAGCGCGCGATCCCAAAGGGCTGTATAAGAAAGCGCGTGCGGGAGAGCTGCGAAACTTCACCGGCATTGACTCGGTGTACGAAGCGCCTGAATCGCCTGAAATTCACCTGGAAGGTCAACAATTGGTAACAAATTTAGTAAGCCAATTATTAGACCTGCTCAGACGGGACGATATTATCAGATCCTGAGACGGTATCGTTCGGGAGCTGTCTTCCCGAACGATGAGTCACGGTCACAGGATCAGCTATGCGCAACAGTGAGAACTACATTATTACCACCGGGTCGGAGCCGTTAGCGACCGACGACGAGACGACCTGGTCCTTTCCTGGGGCCATAGTCGGCTTCGTCTCGTGGTTGCTGGCCCTGGGCATCCCTTTTCTTATCTACGGCGGTAATACGCTGTTCTTCTTTCTCTATACCTGGCCTTTCTTCCTGGCGCTGATGCCTGTGGCGGTTGTCGTCGGTATTGCGCTGCACTCGCTGCTTAATGGCAAACTCCTTTACAGTACCGTGGTCACGATTGTGACGGTGGTTCTGATGTTTGGTCTGTTATTTTTGTGGCTCATGGGCTAACTTCAGCCATAATTCAAACCGTAAACAACTGTGTGACGATATTGAGCAAGGCGATTCTGCGGAAAAAATGTGGTACATTTGCCCGCGATGTTGCGGCATCTCTGTTACCCCGGCAAAGAGATCTGGGGGCGTTTTGGGATGATGATGCCGTTTTTCAGGGGGCAGGATGGGTAAACTAACGCTGCTGTTGCTGGCTTTGCTGATCTGGCTGCAATATTCGCTGTGGTTCGGTAAAAACGGACTGCACGACTATAGCCGGGTAAGCGATGACGTCGCGGCTCAGCAGGCAACAAACGCCAAACTTAAGGCGCGAAACGATCAACTTTTTGCTGAAATTGATGACCTCAATGGCGGGCAAGAGGCGATTGAGGAACGCGCACGCAATGAACTCAGTATGACTAAGCCGGGCGAAACTTTTTATCGTCTGGTTCCGGATGCGTCTAAACGCAATCAGGGCTCAGCACAAAACAATCGATAATCAGGCCCAGGATTACGACATGGCAGTAACTTTTTCGGACGTATGCGCCGTGGTGCCGGCTGCGGGTTTTGGCCGGCGCATGCAGACAGAATGTCCCAAGCAATACCTCTCTATTGGCGATAAAACGATCCTCGAGCACTCCGTGGCGGCGCTGCTGGCGCATCCGCGGGTGACGCGCGTGATTATCGCTATCAGCCCGGGTGATGCGCGTTTCGCGCAGTTACCGCTGGCAAATCATCCGCAGATTACCGTTGTTGACGGCGGCGCCGAGCGTGCCGATTCCGTGCTGGCGGGCATTCAGGCCGCCGGTGAGGCACCATGGGTTCTGGTCCATGACGCTGCCCGTCCGTGCCTGCGTCAGGATGACCTTGCGCGCCTGCTGGCGCTTAGCGAAACCAGCCGGGTAGGCGGTATTCTTGCCGCCCCGGTACGCGACACCATGAAGCGTGCTGAGCCGGGCAAGCAGGCTATCGCGCACACCGTTGAGCGCGTCGATTTATGGCACGCGCTGACCCCCCAATTTTTCCCCCGCGAATTACTCCACGACTGCTTAACGCGTGCGCTTAAAGAAGGTGCGACCATCACGGACGAAGCCTCGGCGCTGGAGTATTGCGGTTTCCATCCTGAGCTGGTTGAAGGACGCGCTGATAATATAAAAGTGACGCGTCCGGAAGATTTACAGCTCGCGGAATTTTATCTTACCCGTTCGACCCATCAGGAGAAGGCATAATGCGAATTGGACACGGTTTTGATGTACACGCCTTTGGCGGAGAAGGCCCAATTATCATTGGCGGCGTACGCATTCCTTATGAAAAAGGGCTGCTTGCGCATTCTGATGGCGACGTAGCATTACATGCCCTGACCGATGCATTGCTGGGTGCGGCGGCACTGGGCGATATCGGTAAGCTGTTCCCGGACACTGACCCGGCCTTCAAAGGCGCGGACAGCCGTGCGCTGCTGCGTGAAGCCTGGCGTCGTATTCAGGCGAAAGGCTACACCCTCGGCAACGTGGATGTGACGATCATCGCTCAGGCCCCCAAAATGCTGCCGCATATCCCGCAAATGCGGGTGTTCATTGCAGAAGATCTCGGTTGCCACATGGATGATGTTAACGTCAAAGCGACGACGACAGAGAAACTGGGCTTTACCGGTCGCGGTGAAGGGATTGCCTGTGAGGCCGTGGCGCTGCTGGTGAAGGCAAGCCAATGACGGACTTCGACAACCTGACCTGGCTGCACGGTAAACCGCAGGGGAACGGGCTGCTGAAAGCCAGCCCTGAAGATTTTGTTGTGGTGGAAGACCTGGGATTCGCGCCGGATGGCGAAGGCGAACATATCCTGGTACGCATTCTGAAAAATGGCTGCAATACCCGTTTTGTGGCCGATGCGCTGGCAAAATTCCTCAAAATTCATGCCCGCGAAGTGAGCTTTGCCGGGCAGAAAGATAAACACGCCGTCACCGAACAGTGGCTCTGTGCGCGCGTGCCGGGTAATACGATGCCTGATTTAAGCAAATTTGAGCTTGAGGGCTGTAAGGTACTGGAATACGCACGCCATAAGCGCAAACTGCGTCTGGGCGCGTTGAAGGGCAACCATTTTACGCTGGTACTGCGCGAGATTTCGGACCGTGATGATGTGGAAAAACGCCTGAACGCTATCAACGCGTGCGGCGTACCAAACTATTTTGGCGCACAGCGCTTTGGTATCGGCGGCAGCAACCTGCTCGGCGCACTGCGCTGGGCGCAAAGCGATGCCCCGGTCCGCGACAGGAATAAACGCAGTTTTTGGTTGTCGGCGGCCCGCAGTGCGTTGTTTAATCAGATTGTGAGCGAACGGCTGAAAAAACCGGACGCGAATCAAGTTGTTGTCGGCGATGCGCTACAATTAGCGGGACGCGGGAGCTGGTTTGTGGCGACGGCTGAAGAAATGGCCGATGTGCAGTCGCGCGTGGATACTCAAACGCTGATGATTACCGCAGCCTTGCCCGGCACGGGCGACTGGGGTACGCAGGGCGATGCGCTGGCTGCTGAGCAGTCTGCTGTCGCTGATATGCAGGCATTACAAACATTGCTGGTGCGGGAAAAAGTCGAGGCGGCACGCCGTGCGATGCTGCTCTATCCGCAACAGTTGAGCTGGAACTGGTGGGACGACGTAACCGTCGAGTTACGCTTCTGGCTGCCGGCAGGTAGCTTTGCCACCAGTGTTGTCAGGGAACTTATCAACACGTCGGGTGATTATGCGAATATTGCTGAGTAACGATGACGGGATCCATGCGCCGGGTATACAGACCCTGGCGAAACACCTTCGCGAATTTGCGGAAGTGCAGGTCGTGGCACCCGATCGTAACCGCAGTGGAGCGTCTAACTCTCTGACGCTGGAGTCGTCGCTTCGCACCTTTACCTTTGAAAATGGTGATATCGCCGTCCAGATGGGCACGCCGACCGACTGCGTTTTTCTGGGCGTGAACGCGCTGATGCGCCCGCGCCCGGACATCGTCGTCTCCGGTATTAACGCCGGGCCCAATCTTGGCGACGATGTGATTTACTCCGGAACCGTGGCCGCCGCCATGGAAGGGCGCCATCTGGGGTTCCCTGCGCTGGCCGTTTCGTTAAACGGCCACACGCACTACGACACGGCGGCAGCGGTGACCTGTTCTCTCCTGCGGGCGCTCAATCGCGAGCCGCTGCGTACCGGGCGCATCCTCAATATTAACGTGCCGGATCTGCCGTTGAGTGAAATCAAAGGCATTCGCGTAACGCGTTGCGGAAGCCGACACCCGGCTGACCAGGTGATCCCGCAGCAGGATCCGCGCGGCAATACGCTTTACTGGATTGGTCCTCCTGGCGACAAGTGTGACGCCGGACCGGATACCGACTTTGCCGCCGTTGATGAAGGATATGTCTCGGTTACGCCGCTGCATGTAGATTTAACCGCGTATAGTGCGCATGATGTGGTGTCGTGTTGGCTGGATCGCGCAGGAGTGAACGCGCAATGGTAAGCAAACGTGTACAAACTCTTCTGGAACAGCTACGCGCTCAGGGGATCCGCGACGAGCATGTGCTCGACGCGCTCGCCCAGGTGCCGCGTGAGAAATTTGTAGACGAGGCGTTTGAACACAAAGCGTGGGAAAACGTGGCGCTGCCTATCGGGCAGGGCCAGACGATTTCACAGCCTTACATGGTGGCGCGTATGACGGAGCTGCTGGAGCTCACGCCCCATTCGCGCGTGCTGGAAATTGGCACCGGGTCGGGGTACCAAACCGCGATCCTGGCGCATCTGGTGCACCATGTTTGCTCCGTTGAGCGTATTAAAGGTTTGCAGTGGCAGGCGCGTCGTCGCCTGAAACAACTTGATTTACATAACGTTTCGACACGACACGGTGATGGATGGCAGGGTTGGCAGGCACGCGCCCCGTTTGACGCGATCATCGTGACGGCTGCTCCACCTGAAATTCCCGCTGCTCTGTTATCGCAGCTGGATGAAGGCGGCATTCTTGTTCTGCCTGTCGGGGACGAGCAACAGCTCCTGAAGCGCGTTCGTCGGCGTGGCGGCGAGTTTATTATCGATACCGTGGAAGCCGTGCGCTTTGTTCCTCTGGTAAAGGGGGAGTTGGCCTGAGACTCAGAATTATCCAGGGTTATTAAGGCAAATTCAGCGTATGGTGTGGCGCGAAAGATTCGTGTCATCACGGTAAATTTTAAGTCACTGGTAGTTAACACATTCCTGGGGGATAAATGAGCGCGGGAAGCCCTAAATTCACCATCAGCCGTGTTGCGGCATTATCACTGGTTTCGCTCTGGCTGGCAGGCTGTACAAGTTCTAATAATGCACCTGCGCCCGTCAGTTCCGTGGGGGGATCCAGCAGCTCGGGTAACACGTCCAGCGGAATGTTGATCACGCCTCCGCCTAAAATGGGTACTGCTGCGGCACAACAAAATCCGCCCATTCAGCCAATGCAGCCTCCTGTTACGCAGCCAACACAGGTTCAGCCAGTGGAACACCCTGTGCAGACTCAAAATGGCCGCATAGTGTATAACCGCCAGTATGGGAACATTCCGAAAGGTAGCTATACCGGTGGGAGCACCTATACCGTAAAACGCGGCGACACGCTGTTCTATATTGCGTGGATCACCGGGAACGATTTCCGTGACCTGGCGCAGCGTAATAACGTCCAGGCCCCGTATGGTCTGGAAGTCGGCCAGACGCTCCAGGTGGGCAATGCGACGGGTACGCCGCTCACGCCTGGCAACACCGTTTCAGCGGCCGATGTCACTGCGCAAAATAACAGCGTTAAGCCTGCACAAAAATCCACCACGGTGGTTGCTTCACAACCGGTAATTACGTATTCTGAGGATTCAGGTGATCAGACTGCTAACAAAATGTTGCCGAATAATAAAGGGACTGCGACTGTTGTCACAGCACCGACTACGGCACCTGTGGTTAGCTCTACTGAACCGACTGCCAGCAGTATGACCTCCAGTTCGCCAATTTCTGCATGGCGCTGGCCAACTGACGGCAAGGTTATCGAAAACTTCTCTTCCTCCGAGGGAGGAAATAAAGGGATCGATATCGCAGGGAATAAGGGACAGGCTATTATCGCGACCGCAGACGGTCGTGTTGTATATGCCGGTAACGCTCTGCGCGGTTACGGTAATCTTATTATCATCAAACATAACGATGATTACCTGAGTGCCTACGCCCATAACGACACAATGCTGGTCCGGGAACAACAAGAAGTTAAGGCGGGGCAAAAAATCGCTACCATGGGTAGCACCGGCACCAGTTCTACACGCTTGCATTTTGAAATTCGTTACAAGGGGAAATCCGTAAACCCGCTGCAGTATTTGCCGCAGCGATAAGTTGACGGGGCATGCCAGCCAGGGTGTCTCGTTCAGGGATCACGGGTAGGAGCCACCTTATGAGTCAGAATACGCTGAAAGTTCATGATTTAAATGAAGATGCGGAATTTGATGAGAACGGAGCAGAGGCTTTTGATGAAAAAGCCTTAGTAGAAGAGGAACCCAGTGATAACGATTTGGCTGAAGAAGAGCTGTTATCGCAGGGCGCCACACAGCGTGTACTGGACGCGACTCAGCTTTACCTTGGGGAGATTGGTTACTCCCCACTGTTAACGGCCGAAGAAGAAGTCTATTTCGCACGTCGTGCTTTGCGTGGTGATGTTGCCTCGCGCCGTCGCATGATTGAAAGTAACTTGCGTCTGGTCGTGAAAATTGCCCGTCGTTACGGCAATCGAGGTCTGGCTCTGCTGGATCTGATTGAAGAGGGCAACTTAGGTCTCATCCGCGCAGTTGAGAAGTTTGACCCGGAACGCGGGTTCCGTTTCTCAACCTACGCGACCTGGTGGATTCGTCAGACCATCGAACGGGCGATTATGAACCAAACCCGTACGATTCGCCTGCCGATTCACATCGTCAAAGAGTTGAACGTCTATCTGCGTACTGCGCGCGAGTTGTCCCATAAACTGGACCACGAGCCAAGCGCGGAAGAGATCGCCGAACAACTTGATAAACCGGTTGATGACGTAAGCCGTATGCTGCGTCTCAACGAGCGCATTACCTCCGTTGACACCCCGTTGGGTGGCGACTCCGAAAAAGCGCTGCTGGACATCCTGGCCGATGAAAAAGACAACGGTCCGGAAGACACCACGCAGGACGATGACATGAAACAGAGCATCGTCAAATGGCTGTTCGAACTGAACGCCAAACAGCGTGAAGTGCTGGCACGTCGTTTCGGTTTACTGGGGTATGAAGCTGCAACACTGGAAGACGTCGGCCGCGAAATTGGCCTGACCCGTGAACGTGTTCGTCAGATTCAGGTTGAAGGTCTGCGTCGCCTGCGTGAAATCCTGCAGGGGCAAGGTCTGAATATCGAAGCGCTGTTCCGCGAATAAGCAATCTTTCATCAAAAAAGGCCCGTCGTGAGACGGGCCTTTTTCTTTTGCGTTACGGTTGTGCCGTTTCGTGCAGCAAACGCCACGTTATCTTGCCATCCCTCTGATTGAGCACGGCGGTTGACCAGCGCACATTGACGGGCTGATCCGGGCGAGTTTGCGTTTCCCGGTAGTGAAGCACTGCGCCGTTGGCCCACGTCTGTAGCGTCGTTATCTCATCAAGAACAATCTCCAGACCAGGACGGCTGCCGCGCTGAAGGTCCAGGAAACCGACAAGCGCGTTATAGTCAAAATGGACGCCACCTGGGGTGAGCATCATAAAATCCGGCTGAAAGTGGGCAAGCAGGGCGTCAACATCCCCTTCGCCCTTACCCAACCAGTTCTCCAGCTTAATGTGAACGTCGATAATGTCCTGTTCGAAATGGGTCATGGTTTCTCCTGTTGCACCTCTGAAAGCACCTGCGTGTTGTTAAGACGAAAGACGTACACGACGGGCAGTAATGTGATGGCCGCAGCAACACTAAACATCCAGTGCCATGCGGCGAGCGGCGTGAAAAACGCCAGTGTCAGGTTCAGCACCTGCGAGAGCAGGAATGCCCCGGCAAAAAAACTGATCTGACGATTAAGATTCCATAGCGCGCTGGCGTCAGGCATATCGTCGCGCGCCGTCGTTAAAAATGCGCTGCTTTGCGCCGTACTGCTGCAAAGACTGCCGCCCGCGCCCATTAACGTAAACGCGACGCCAGGTAACAACACTGTGGTAGTCGGGTTGACGTTAAGCAGCAGTAAAACGCCCAGCGCCTGTAACAGGCAACCCACGACAATGAGAGGCCGGGGACCCACGCGGTTAAAATAACGTCCGGTCGCGGTGATCGCCATAAACGAGGCCAGAGACCATGGCAGCATCAGCATCCCCGTTGCGGCAGGTGTCATGTGCGCCTCGCTCTGAAGATAATACATCCCCGTGACGTTCACCCCAATAAACATGCCGGGTACGCACAAATAGACAAGCATGGAAAAACGCAGCAGCGGGTCGGCCAGCAGGGGCAGGTTTAAGAGCCTGCTCGCTTTCACGGGGGCCCTCTCATTCTTAAGCCACACGCAGGCCAGGAAAAACGTCACGGCGGCGACAGGCGTTGTGGCAAAAAATATCCATCGCCAGCTGAGGGCCTGAACCAGCACTCCCCCCACGGCGGGTGAGCATGCAGGCGCAAGCAATGCAACCAGCATGACCGCTGAGGAGAGCCTGGCACGCTCATGGGGTTTAAACTGTTGCCAGGTCAGCGCCTGTCCGACCGGGATCAGTAAACCCCCTCCCATGCCCTGCAGCACTCGCCAGGCAATCAGGCTCTCAAGTGAGGACGACAAACCTGCCGCAACGGAGGCGGCGCTAAAGAGAAAAAGCGAAAGCAGAATCACATGCTTCGGCCCGAGCCTGCGCGTCAGCAGGGTGCTGAAGGGGATGACGAGTGTCAGACCGGCAATATAGCCGTTACTGACCCAGGCAAGCGATGAGGGCGTGGCGTTGAACGCCTGAGCCATTGCCGGAAAAGCGACGCTGGCGATAAACATATTAATTAAATCAAGAAAAAAGCCCAGCAGATAGACAACGGCGACTTTGCTGCGATACGACATGGCGGCACCTCCAGTGAGGGGCGTATCGTATCGGGCAGGGAGGTACGGATAAACGTTATAAAGCGCGATATACTGTCAAAAAATTTTTGACAGTAATAGGGCTGACCATGATTAATTTGCAGCGTACCGCGATGTTTGTCGCCGTCGCAGATACCGGGAGTTTCACCGCCGCAGCAGAGGCAATGGGGCTGACAAAAGCGGTGGTCAGCTTCAATATCCGCCAGCTGGAAGATGAACTGGGTGTCACCCTGTTGCTGCGTTCCACCCGTCGACTGACGTTAACCGAGGCAGGGAGGCTTTTCCATCAACGGAGCGTCGCGCTTTTAAAGGACGCGGAACGCCTGAAGGACGACGTCCGTGCAAACCATGCAGGTCTTACGGGGGAGTTGCGGATCACCACCACACCGGAGTACGGCTCGCAGGTTGTGGTCCCGTTACTGGCTGAGTTTAGCCAGCAACACCCGGACCTTCGCGTGCGTCACGTTTCGTCTTCACTGCATGCCGATTTGATTTCAGAGCGCTTTGATGTCGCCATCCGGCTGGGAACCCTTGCAGATTCACGCTATCACGCGGCACTGATAACGCAGTTCACTATTTTCCCCGTAGCGACGCCCGGCTGGCTGCGTAACCATCCTGTAGAATCGCTTGAACAGCTGGCGAAAGCTGACTGGATTATTCATGAGCGCTTAGCCTCGCCGCTGCGCTGGCAGGTGAACGATGCCTGCGGTGAGCCCGCCACGCTGGAAATTAAAAAAGCACCGCGTTTGTTTGCGGACAGTGCTCAGGCGCTGATGGCCTTTGCGCTCGCGGGATGTGGCGTGGCGCTGTTGCCGGCGTGGCTGGTGCGCCATGCGCTTGATGACGGCAAGCTGGTGTCGGTTTTACCGGAATATACCTTTGCGCGGCAGGGCATCTATGCGGTTTATCCCGATGCCCCGCATGTGCCTGCGAAAGTGCGCACCTTTATCGACTTTATGCGCACCCGGGTTAACTAGTCGCGCATCATTTTTTTGACGAGTGCGGAGAATTGCGCCCGCTCGTCGTTGCTCAGCCGCCCTAAAAACGCCTCGTCCACGTCATTGCCGATCGGTTTACAGCTGGCAAGCAGCGCTTCACCTTCCGGCGTCAGGAAGACGAAACGACGACGCTTGTCCGCCGGATCGTGCTCGCGTTTTACCAGTCCACGCGCCTCCATGCGGCTCAGCATCTCCGCGAGCGTCGCCTTTGTGCTGACCGCCACTTCTGTCAGAGCAACTTGCTCAATCCCCGGATTTTCGGCAATAGACCGCAATACCGCGTACTGCGGTTTGGTCAGTTCCGGCAATGCATGTTGCCAACGGGCAGTATGCTGTTGAAAAAGCTGGCGTAACAGGTGAAACGCCTCTTGTCTCAGTTCCATGAACACTCCGACGAAAAATTCTCTCCCTATGATAGCCGCTCTTGCCCAGGATTTTAACGCGGCAATTTTTAGCAATTAATGTGATCGTGTACGAACAATATTGTCAGAAACGGGATCCGGGAGTAACGTATTTAACATGTTCGTATGCGAACGAATTCATTGAGGTGCTGAATGAGATTGATAGTTGGAATGACGGGCGCAACGGGCGCGCCGCTGGGCGTAGCGTTGCTGCAGGCATTACGTGACATGCCGGAGGTGGAGACCCATCTGGTCATGTCGAAATGGGCAAAAACCACCATTGAGCTGGAGACGCCCTACACCGCACAGGATGTGGCTGCGCTGGCCGATGTTGTCCACAGCCCAGCCGATCAGGCTGCCACTATCTCATCCGGCTCGTTTCGCACCGACGGCATGATCGTCATTCCCTGCAGTATGAAAACCCTGGCAGGCATTCGCGCAGGCTACGCCGAAGGACTGGTGGGCCGTGCGGCAGATGTGGTGCTGAAAGAGAGGCGCAAACTGGTGCTGGTTCCTCGTGAAACCCCGCTCAGCACCATTCATCTCGAGAATATGCTCGCACTGTCCCGTATGGGCGTGGCAATGGTGCCGCCGATGCCCGCGTATTACAACCACCCGCAGACCGCCGACGATATCACCCATCACATTGTGACCCGCGTGCTCGACCAGTTTGGTCTGGAGCACAAAAAAGCGCGCCGCTGGAACGGGTTGCGGGAAGCAAAACATTTTTCACAGGAGAATAAAGATGGCATTTGATGATTTGAGAAGCTTCCTGCAGGCGCTCGATGAGCAAGGGCAACTGCTGAAAATTGAAGAAGAGGTGAATGCAGAACCGGACCTGGCCGCGGCAGCCAATGCCACAGGCCGTATTGGTGACGGCGCACCGGCGCTGTGGTTCGAAAATATTCGCGGGTTTACCGATGCCCGGGTGGTAATGAACACCATTGGTTCCTGGCAGAATCACGCTATTTCTATGGGACTGCCCGCGAACACCCCCGTCAAAAAACAGATTGATGAGTTTATTCGCCGCTGGGATAAATTCCCCGTCACGCCAGAGCGCCGTGCAGATCCCGCCTGGGCTCAAAATACGGTGGAGGGTGAAGACATTAACCTTTTCGACATCCTGCCGCTGTTCCGTCTGAACGACGGTGACGGCGGTTTTTATCTCGACAAAGCGTGCGTCGTTTCGCGCGACCCGCTTGATGCGGATAACTTCGGCAAGCAGAACGTCGGTATCTATCGCATGGAAGTGAAGGGAAAACGCAAGCTGGGTCTGCAACCGGTTCCGATGCACGATATCGCCCTGCATTTGCATAAAGCGGAAGAGCGCGGTGAAGATCTGCCGGTCGCGATTACGCTTGGCAATGATCCGATTATTACACTTATGGGCGCGACGCCGCTGAAATACGATCAATCTGAGTATGAGATGGCCGGTGCGCTGCGCGAAAGCCCCTATCCCATTGCGACGGCACCGCTGACCGGCTTTGATGTACCGTGGGGATCTGAAGTCATTCTGGAAGGGGTGATTGAAGGCCGCAAGCGCGAAATCGAAGGACCCTTTGGTGAGTTTACCGGGCACTACTCTGGTGGCCGTAACATGACGGTGGTGCGTATTGATAAAGTGTCTTACCGCACAAAACCCATTTTTGAATCCCTCTACCTCGGCATGCCGTGGACCGAAATTGACTACCTGATGGGCCCGGCTACCTGTGTACCGCTCTACCAGCAGCTGAAAGCAGAATTTCCGGAAGTGCAGGCGGTCAATGCCATGTATACCCACGGTTTGCTGGCGATTATCTCCACCAAAAAACGCTACGGTGGCTTTGCCCGCGCAGTCGGCTTACGTGCTATGACCACGCCGCACGGCCTGGGCTACGTGAAGATGGTGATTATGGTGGATGAAGACGTTGACCCGTTCAACCTGCCGCAGGTGATGTGGGCGCTGTCCTCGAAGGTGAACCCGGCGGGCGATCTGGTGCAGTTGTCGAATATGTCGGTACTTGAACTGGACCCGGGCTCCAGCCCGGCAGGCATTACCGACAAACTGATTATTGATGCCACCACGCCTGTTGCACCCGACAACCGGGGCCACTTCAGCCAGCCGGTGCAGGATTTACCTGAAACCAAGGCCTGGGCCGAAAAACTGACTGCGATGCTGGCTGCACGCCAATAAGGAGGAAAAGATGATATGTCCACGTTGTGCTGATGAGCATATTGAGGTGATGGCAACATCACCGGTGAAAGGGGTCTGGACTGTCTATCAGTGCCAGCATTGTCTGTATACCTGGCGAGACACGGAACCGCTACGCCGGACCCACCGCGATCATTATCCGCAAGCGTTTCGCATGACGCAGAAGGATATCGATGACGCACCACAGGTGCCGACGATCCCGCCGTTACTGGCCGACGATAAGCGCTAAAAAAAGCCGGGAGGCGGTTTCGCCTTACCCGGCCTGTTTGTTTCAGATACCGCTACTTCCCGGCAGGCCCGGTAAGCATTGCGCCACCGGGTGCAGACTACACCAGGCTTTTCAGGCGATAAATCCACTCCAGCGCCTGACGCGGTGTGAGCGAGTCCGGATCGAGATTTTCCAGCGCCTCAACGGCCGGTGACGTCTCTTCTGCCGGGGCTAGCAACGACATTTGCGTGCCATCAATCTGCGTGGCCGCGGCATTCGGTGACAGGCTCTCCAGCTCACGCAATTTCTGGCGCGCACGTTTGATCACCTCTTTAGGAACCCCCGCCAGCGCGGCCACGGCCAGGCCATAGCTCTTGCTTGCGGCACCATCCTGTACGGTGTGCATAAAGGCGATGGTATCGCCGTGTTCCAGCGCATCGAGGTGGACGTTTGCCACGCCTTCCATCTTTTCTGGCAACTGTGTCAGCTCGAAATAGTGGGTTGCGAACAGCGTCATTGCCTTGATCTTATTGGCAAGGTTTTCAGCGCAGGCCCATGCCAGTGACAGACCATCATAGGTTGATGTTCCGCGCCCGACTTCATCCATCAATACCAGGCTGTATTCGGTCGCGTTATGCAGAATATTGGCGGTTTCGGTCATCTCCACCATAAAGGTTGAGCGGCCGCTGGCCAGATCGTCCGCTGCCCCGACACGGGTAAAGATACGGTCGATAGGGCCAATCTCCACTTTTTGCGCAGGAACGTAGCTGCCGATATAGGCGAGCAGAGCGATAAGCGCCGTCTGGCGCATATAGGTACTTTTACCGCCCATGTTTGGACCGGTAATGATCAGCATTCTTCTCTGTGGCGACAGGCTTAGCGGGTTGGCGATGAACGGCTCGTTCAGCACCCGTTCCACAACCGGATGACGGCCTTCGGTGATGCGAATACCGGGTTTATCGGTAAAGGTCGGGCAGGTGTAGTTCAGCGTTTCAGCGCGTTCTGCCAGGTTGACCAGCACGTCCAGCTCTGCCAGCGCACTGGCGCTTGACTGCAGGTCTGCAAGGTGCGGCATCAGCATGTCGAACAGCTCTTCATACAGCTGTTTCTCCAGCGCCAGCGCCTTGCCTTTCGAGGTGAGAACTTTGTCCTCATACTCTTTCAGTTCAGGGATAATGTAACGCTCAGCGTTTTTCAGCGTCTGGCGGCGCACGTAGTGGATGGGGGCCAGATGGCTTTGTCCACGGCTGATCTGAATGTAGTAACCGTGAACCGCGTTATAGCCCACTTTGAGGGTATCGAGCCCAAGGCGTTCGCGCTCGCGAATTTCCAGCTTATCCAGGTAGTCCGTGGCACCGTCGGCCAGCGCACGCCATTCATCCAGCTCTTCGTTGTAGCCCGGGGCAATTACGCCGCCGTCACGCACCAGAACCGGAGGTGCGTCAATAATGGCGCGTTCGAGCAGCTCGCGCAGCTCGCTAAATTCACCCATGGTTTCACGCAGTTTCTGCACCGGCGCGCTATCCACATCGGCGAGCAGGCTGCGCAATTCCGGCAACTGCTGGAAGGCATGACGCATGCGGGCGAGGTCGCGCGGACGTGCCGTACGCAGCGCCAGACGCGCAAGAATACGCTCCAGATCGCCAACCTGGCGCAGCACGGGCTGCAGTTCACTGTAGCGATCCTGTAACGCGGCAATCGTCTGCTGACGACAGGTAAGCGTGTCGGTATCGCGAATGGGCATATGCAGCCAGCGTTTTAACATACGGCTGCCCATCGGCGTCACCGTGCTGTCGAGGACGGAAGCGAGGGTGTTTTCCACGCCTCCGGCCAGATTCTGGGTGATCTCCAGATTACGACGCGTCGCGGCATCCATAATGATGCTGTCCTGCTGCCGCTCCATCGTGATCGAGCGGATATGCGGCAGGGTGGTGCGCTGAGTATCTTTGACGTACTGCAGCAGGCAACCCGCGGCACACAGTCCGCGCGGGGCATTTTCCACACCAAAGCCAATCAGATCGCGGGTGCCAAACTGCAGATTCAACTGCTGGCGCGCGGTATCAATTTCGAACTCCCACAGCGGACGACGGCGCAGACCGCGGCGGCCTTCAATCAGCGCCATCTCGGCAAAATCTTCGGCATAGAGCAGTTCTGCCGGGTTCGTGCGCTGCAATTCAGCCGCCATCGTTTCACGATCTGCCGGTTCGCTCAGACGAAAACGTCCGGAGCTGATATCCAGCGTCGCATAACCGAAACCTTTGCCGTCCTGCCACAGTGCTGCCAGCAGGTTATCCTGACGCTCCTGCAGCAGGGCTTCGTCGCTGATCGTACCAGGCGTGACGATGCGCACGACTTTGCGCTCAACCGGCCCTTTTGAGGTTGCCGGATCGCCGATCTGTTCGCAGATGGCGACTGACTCACCCTGATTCACCAGTTTCGCAAGGTAGTTTTCTACCGCGTGATGCGGAATACCGGCCATGGGAATGGGCTCGCCTGCAGATGCGCCACGCCGGGTCAGAGAGATGTCGAGCAGCTGCGACGCACGTCTGGCATCGTCATAAAATAGCTCGTAAAAATCGCCCATACGGTAGAACAGCAAGATTTCCGGATGCTGTGCTTTCAGCTTCAGGTACTGCTGCATCATCGGCGTATGTGCGTCGAAATTGTCGATTGTGCTCATGGAGTTATGATGTCCATTTCTTTGAAAATAATACGCTTTGGGCGGCTCAGTGGCCGTTAGTTCCTTCTATTGTCGCATGAAAAAAAGGTACGGCGCAGAAAAATGTCGCGGCTTTACGAGGTGCCTTCCTGCACTAACTCAATGACAATTTTTCCATGCTCAACCCCCACTCTGACCTGCGAATGGGTGGTAAACCCCGCTTTTTCAAGCCAGTCGCCCTTTAAGCTCAGCGCCGCATGCACGCTGTAGCGTTTGGGTATCTTGGTGTTACGGTCTTCATGACGCTTTCTGAAATACCCCACTTTCAAATGACGATAGGATTTGGTGATAGCGATCTCGTGCATACGGCCTCCGGACAACGTGGACAAGGGTCATTCCTGATACTGTATAAAATACCAGTGATTTACTGCAGGCGTGGGCTTAATACTGGAATCAGCCTTCAGAAAACAGAATGCAACACCTGAAATCAGTAGCTGAAAGGCGTATTATAAATGCACTTTATTATCTGGTGAGCCGTTATGTCCGGAAAACGCATTACACGTGAGAAAGAGACGATCGCGAAAATGATCGCGCTGTATGAAACACAGTGTCCCCAGGCTTCGCAGGAAGAGGGGCATTATCAGGCGCTGAAAGCGTATGCCAATAAGCGCCTGGATAAATGCGTTTTTGGTGAGGAAAAACCCGCCTGTAAACAGTGCCCCGTTCACTGCTATCAGCCTGCCAGGCGCGAAGAGATGAAGCAGGTGATGCGCTGGGCTGGCCCACGCATGTTATGGCGTCATCCCATCCTGACGGTACGCCACCTGATGGATGACCGTCGCCCGGTGCCGGAATTACCGGAAAAGTATCGCCCGAAAAAGTAACCGTTCAGGCGCTTCGCTGACAACCGTATCCCAACGCCTGCATGCGGGATCTCAGCCAGAATGACGCTACACCAGGCTCTCTTTATCAATCCCGAGACGTTTCATGCGCGAGAGCAGCGTGGTGCGTTTTAGCCCCAGTCGCTGGGCGGCACCTTTCGGTCCGGCCACGACACCGTTAGTCTCTTTCAGCACGCGCATGATCAGCTGATATTCGTCTTCACCTTCCTGCGCCACGTCGGTGGCTGTAACCGGGGTTTCGGGCAGGGAAACTTCGGGCAGGGAGAGTTGCAGTACGTTACCGCGCGTCAGCAATACCGCGCGCTCAATGACGTTTTCCAGTTCACGGACGTTACCCGGCCACTCCATCGAGGAGAGGGTACGTAGCGTCTCGGCGGGGATACTGTCGATGTTGCGGCCCATCCGGCGGGCTATTTTGGCGGTAAACGCTTTGACCAGCAGAGGGATATCTTCCGGCCGTTCACGCAGGGGCGGCAGGCAGATTGGGAAGACGTTCAGGCGATAATAGAGGTCGCTTCGAAACTCGCGGTCGGCGACCATTTTTTTCAGATCGCGGTTGGTGGCGGCAATGAGCCGCACGTCTGTCTGGATAAGTTTGTTACTGCCAAGACGTTCAAACTCCTGCTCCTGCAGGACGCGAAGCAGTTTGGGCTGCAACTCCAGAGGCATGTCACCCACTTCATCAAGGAACAACGAGCTTTTGTCCGCCAGCTCGAAACGGCCCAGGCGCTGGCTGCTGGCACCGGTAAACGCGCCGCGTTCGTGGCCAAAGAGATCGCTTTCCAGCAGGCCTGCGGGCATAGCGGCGCAGTTCATCTTCACCATGCGGCGGCTGTTACGGTTGCTGAGGTTGTGGATCGCACGGGCAATCAGCTCTTTACCGGTGCCGGTTTCACCGAGGATCAGCACCGTACTGTCACTTTGCGCCACCATCTCCACCTGTTTCAGCACGCTGTACATGGCATCGCTGCGGCCGATGATTTCGCCAAACTCGCTGTCCACGTTGTTAAGCTGTTCCGTCAGCGCCAGGTTTTCATCCACCAGCCGTTCTTTCAGACGGTGGATCTCCTGATAGGCCAGCGCGTTATCCAGTGCGATGGAGATACGCTCGGCAATCTGGCGCAACAGTTTCAGGTTGGCGGTGGTAAAGACGCCCTCTTCACACTGCGCCAGCTTCAGGACACCAAGCATAGTATTGCCGGACATCAGCGGCAGCAGGCACAGCGTCTGGATTTTATTCCCCCAGGTGTTAAACAGCATCCGCTCATAAGGCGCGAGCGCATCCTGCTCGTTGAGGTTGAGCAGCAGGATCTCTTTGCTTTTAAATACCCGCTCAGAGAGCGTGCCCGCCTCATCCACTTCACTCTGTTCGTGGGCGGGGTTTGCCTCATCAAGATAGTGGGTGGAGTAGATGTTCAGCTTGCCTTTCCGGTGCCCCCGGAGCGCAATACTGATGGCGTCGATTTTGAAATAGTGGTGGATCTCTTTTGAGACTTCGCTGACCAGCTCATCCATATCGAGGCGCGAAAGCACCGCGTTGGTGATGGCCACCAGGATCCGGAAATTGTCACGTTCGCGGCTCAGCAGGTCGTAATCCACATTATTGGTGACGCGGCTTTGAATTTGCTCTGCGACCACGGCCACAATCTGGGTAAAGGTGTGCAGACGCTCGTATTCCGCCTCGCTCCACGGCTGGTCGGTGTGACGAATAAACTCGCAGCCGCCGAAGATATGCCCTTCCACCGCCAGTGGCAGCAGGCTGTAGTGGCCGAAAGGCGGGTATAACTGACTCTGCGCCAGCATCGGCCACGCTTCGCGGAATTCCTCAAAATTGCAGTGCAGCGCCTCCGGGCGGGAAAGAATACGCCGGACAGGACCATGAGCGAGGTAGGTTTCATCCTCGTACTCAAACGCTTTGCCATTGTCGCGCGTTGAATAGTAGCTCGCGCGATGGCTTGCGCTATGCCAGAGCACAATTGCGGCGCTGTCTGCCAGCGCTGATTGCCTGACCAGCCGCGTCAGGGCATCGCTCAGCGCGCCAAGATCGGGCTGCTGTAAAAGTGTGCGCGTAATGTCAAACAGGCCCTGCTGTCCAAGATCGCTCATCGGTGTATACGGCATATTGCTTTCCAATAGAAACTGGCAAAAAAGAGAAAGTCAGTGCTGACCGCTTTTGGCGCGGTTCTAGCAAATGCGGGGTAAAGGTTCCGCGTGCGGCAGATCCAGCGTCCGCTTGACGCCATACAGCCCGGTCAGGCGCACCCCTTTGCGCTCAACCACTTCACCAATCAGCGCGGCCTCTTTCCCGAAAGGATGTGCCCGCAGCTGTTCAAGTACGGATTCGGCCGCCGCGCGCTCCACGCCAATGACCAGCTTGCCTTCATTCGCAAAGTTTAGCGGGTCGAGCCCGAGGAGTTCGCACAAGCCGCGAACGGCAGGCTTAACGGGCAGCGCGCGTTCAGTGAGTTCAATACCCAGACCGCAGCGTGCCGCGAACTCATGTACCACGGCGTTAACCCCGCCGCGGGTCGCATCGCGCAGGGCTTTCACGCCCGGAAGGGAACGCAGGGTCTGGATAAGCGGGGTCAGTACCGCGCAATCACTGCGTAATTCTCCGTCCAGCCCCAGGCCTTCACGCAGGTTCAGGATCGTCGCCCCGTGGCAACCCAGCGATCCGCTGACGATCAGCACGTCGCCGACGGCAAGCTGCTGCGCGCCCCAGTGAATGTCGGCAGGGATCGCCCCCATGCCGGCGGTATTGATGAACAGTTTGTCGGCTGCGCCACGCTGGACCACTTTGGTGTCGCCGGTGACGATGGCGATACCCGCCTCGCGTGCCGTGTGCGCCATGCTGCTGACGACCGCAGAGAGCGTCTCCATCGGCAGCCCCTCTTCAAGAATAAAGCCGCAGGAGAGAAAGCGCGGAACAGCGCCGCTGACGGCCACGTCGTTTGCCGTGCCGCAGACCGCGAGCTTGCCGATATCGCCGCCCGGGAAGAACAGCGGGTCAATCACGTAGCTGTCGGTGGAAAAGGCCAGCCTGTCGCCCTGCGCGGTCAGAATGGAGAGGTCAATGCGGGCCTGATCCTCCTGTTCCGCCAGCCAGGGGTTATCAAACGCGTCCATAAACAGACGGTTAATCAGCTGCTGCATCGCCAGGCCGCCGCTGCCGTGTGCCATTTCAACCGTATTCATGCTTCAGACTCCTGATTGCGATACTGATACCACGCGGCACACGCCCCTTCGGAAGAGACCATCAGCGCGCCAAAAGCCGTTTGCGGGTTACAGGTGTTGCCAAATAACGGGCAGTGATGGGGTTTGCATTTGCCGGTGAGCACTTCGCCACAGCGGGCCCGCGGGTCGTCACACACCTGTTGCGGCTGCGGGCGGAAGTGGGCTTCGGCGTCGAACGACCGGTAGGCTGGCGTCAGGCGCACGCCGGACTCTGCAATCAGCCCCAGACCACGCCATTCGCTGTCGCCCTCGACGCTAAATACCTCGGCTATCGCCTGCTGGGCCACCACATTTCCACTGTCGGGGACGACACGGCGGTACTGATTTTCTACTGCACTCTGGGCTGCTATTTTCTGCTCAACCAGCATGGTCACGCCTTGCAGTAGATCAAGAGGTTCGAAACCAGCCACCACTAAAGGCCGTTCGAACTGTTCAGCGATAAAGCCGTAGGCCGCCGTCCCGATAACCATGCTGACATGGCCTGGCGCCAGAAAAGCGTCAATTCCGTTGTCCGGCTCTTCAAGCAGACTGCGTAACGTCGGGATGAGCGTAATGTGCTGGCAAAAAAAGAAAAAGTTATCAATGTTGCGGGCTTTGGCCTGCTGCAGCGTGATGGCCGTGGCGGGCATGGTGGTTTCAAAACCAAGCCCGAAAAAGACGACCTTGCGACCGGGGTTATGGGTGGCCAGCGTCAGGGCGTCCATCGGCGAGTACACGATCCTGATATCCGCGCCCCGGGCTTTTGCCTGCAGCAGCGAGCCGTTTTTGCCCGGCACGCGCATCGCATCGCCAAAGGTACAGAAAATCACGTCAGGCTGGTGGGCTATCTCAAGGCAGGCGTCGATGCGTCCCATCGGCAGGACGCACACCGGGCAGCCGGGGCCATGGATAAACTCGATGTTTTCCGGCAGAAGCTGGTCGAGGCCAAATTTAAAGATGGCATGCGTGTGCCCGCCGCAGACTTCCATAATACGCAGCGGCTTTTCGGTGGTATAGCTCAGCCGTGCCGCCCGTGTTTTCAGATGTTCAATCAGCTGCATCACCTGCTCAGGCGCGCGATATTCATCAACGTAGCGCATGGTTTACCGCTCCTCGCCGTACAGCAATGCCCCGACGTCCGGCTCCACGTCGAACATATTCTGAAGGGCATCGAGCGTGTCGCGGGCCTCCGCTTCGTTGATGATGCTCATGGCAAACCCCACGTGCACCAGCACCCACTGACCGAGGCGTGAGGCGCCGGTTTCGTCGGTGCTGCCGACAAGCGTCAGGTCGACGTCACGCAATATGCCACACACCTCAACGCGGGCCTGATTCCCGTCAATGGCGTGAATTTGTCCGGGGACGCCTATGCACATCGTTCGCTCTCCAGCCAGTTCAGCCAGGCATCCATCCCGTCACCGCGGGTGGCGGACACCAGCATGATGCCAATCTCCGGGTTCACTTCACGGGCATAGGCCATGCATTTATCCACGTCGAAATTCAGGTACGGCAGCAGGTCAACTTTGTTCAGCAACATTAGCGAAGCGGCGGCAAACATATGCGGATATTTAAGCGGCTTGTCTTCACCTTCGGTCACCGAGAGCACCGCGACCTTATGTCGCTCACCGAGATCGAAGCTGGCCGGACAGACCAGATTACCCACGTTCTCAATAAACAGGATGCCGTTGTCCGCCAGCGGCAAGCGCGGCGTGGCGTCGGCAATCATTTGTGCATCCAGATGGCAGCCTTTACCCGTATTAACCTGAATGGCGGGCGTGCCGGTTTCGCGTATACGCGCGGCGTCGTTCACCGTCTGCTGATCGCCTTCGATGACCGCGCAGGAGATGCGCCCGTTCAGGCGGTGGAGCGTTTGTGTCAGCAGCGTGGTTTTGCCGGAGCCGGGGCTGGAGACCAGGTTCAGGACCAGCTGTTTACGCGTGGCAAAGCGGGCGCGGTTGCGTGCTGCAATCTGGTTGTTTTTATCCAGAACGTTGATTTCCACCTCCAGCATCTGACGCTGGCTGAGCCCCGGCGCGTGGGTACCGGCGACGCCATGCCCGTAATGCAGGTCGCCCGCAGCGGAGTGTCGGGGGGCGAAGGTGATACCGGTTAATGCCGCTGCAGGACGAGGGGCAGGTGAAAAGGGTGCGGAGCGAAACGCGGCGTGAGGACGGTGTTCATCCCCTTCTATATACAGGTTGCCTTCAGCGCAACCGCAGGTACTACACATATTTTACTCCTTCTCGATTTCGAGACGTTGGATCTGCATGCCGTCATCCGCCACGATGCGAAGCTCGCTGCTCTGGCATTGTGGACAGCGCTGAACCTTCGAAGAAAGCAGAGTGACGTATTGCTGACACTGCGCGCACCAGCACTCCGCCTGCTGTTCTTCAATATGAAGTTCACAGCCTTCCGCCAGCGTGCCGCGGCACACCAGCTCAAAGCAGAAGGTCAGGGCGCTGGTTTCAACGCAGGAAAAGGCCCCGACCTGTAGCCAGACGCCGGTGACGCGTTTCGCATTGTTTGCCCGCGCCTGCTGTTCAATTAACTCGACGGCCCGCTCGCAGAGGGTGATTTCGTGCATGACGCCTCCTCAATGAATTGCCCCGATAATGCAATAACGGTGCCAGCTTGATTTTTGTTAAGGCGTGACGATGTCAATGCTGTCGAAATGACACGTCGACACGGCGCGATTGACACGCTTCTTTTGATTAAAATAGTTAAAAATCAATTAGTTAAAAACTGGCATGGAATCTGCTTAACAGCCGCTATCTCCATTAACCGGATACCTTTTATGACTATTTGGGAAATTAGCGAAAAAGCGGATTACATTGCGCAGCGCCATCAGCAGTTACAGGAGCAGTGGCACCTTTACTGCAACTCTCTGGTTCAGGGCATCACCCTGTCAAAAGCCCGTCTTCACCACGCCATGAGCTGTGCAGCGCAGGGGGATATGCGCTTTGTGCTCTTCGGCCATTTCACGATAAACGTCACCCTGGCAGACACTTTCAACAGCCACACCATCGAGTACTACGTCGAAACAAAAGAAGGTGAAAAACAGTGTATTGCGAAGGCGCAGCTGATGGCCGACGGGATGGTCGATGGTCACGTCAGTAACCGCGATCGCCAGCAGGTGCTGGAGCACTATCTGGAAAAAATCGCGCCGGTTTATAACGGCCTGTACGCCGCTGTTGAACACGATCTCCCGGTCAACCTGAAACAGCTGATGGATGGAAATCCCTCAGCGAACGTGGCCTGACCATTGCGTGTCGAGAAGTGTCGACAAGACAGTTTTTCGTCAAAAATGACTATCACCAGAGGATGACCCGGTGAACCGTTTTGTAATTGCTGACTCGACGGTCTGTATTGGCTGTCGAACCTGTGAGGCGGCCTGTTCGGAAACGCACCGTCAGCACGGGCTACAGTCCATGCCGCGCTTGCGCGTCATGCGTAATGAAAAAGAGTCTGCGCCGCAGCTCTGCCACCACTGTGAAGATGCCCCCTGCGCGGGAGTCTGTCCTGTTAATGCCATCACCCGTGTCGAGGGGGCGGTGCAGCTGAATGAAAGTCTGTGCGTGAGCTGCAAACTGTGCGGCATTGCCTGCCCGTTCGGCGCGATTGAATTTTCCGGCAGCCGTCCGCTGCATATCCCGGCGAATGCCAACTCCCCGAAAGCGCCGCCAGCGCCACCTGCGCCGGCGAAGGTGAGCACGCTGCTTGACTGGGTTCCCGGCGTGCGTGCCGTTGCGGTCAAATGCGACCTGTGCAGCTTTGATGAACAAGGGCCAGCCTGTGTGCGCACCTGCCCGACGAAGGCGCTGATTCTGGTCAATATTCGCGACATCGTTCGCACCAGTAAACGTAAGCGTGAGCTGACCATTAACAGTGATTTCGGCGATCTTTCTCTGCTTCAGGCGCTGAACGAGGGGGCGAAATGAACGCGGTGATGATGATTACCAGCGCGGTGGCCTATTTTGCCGCCGCCGCTGTGTTGGCCTTGATCTTCTCTTTCCATAAAACCCTGAGCGGCTGGATAGCCGGTATCGGCGGGGCGGTTGGCAGCGTGATGACGCTGGTGGCCGGTGGCCTCGTGTTAACAGGCGGACAATCCGTCGAAGCGGTGATGCCGCTGATACGGCACACCGTTGAAATTACGCCGCTGAATGCCATCTGGCTGGTGACCTTTGGTCTGTGCGGCGTGTTTATCAGCCTGTTTAATATTGACTGGCACCGCCATCAGCACACTCAGCCCAACGGTCTGCTGGTCAATCTGCTGATGGCCGCGGCGGTCTGTACCGTCACTGCCAGCAACCTCGGCGCGCTGGTGGTGATGGCCGAGATCATGGCGCTGTGCGGCGTATTCCTTACGGGCTGTAGCACCTCCGGCAAACTGTGGTTTGCGCTGGGGCGTCTTGGCACGTTGCTGCTGGTACTGGCCTGCTGGCTGGTGTGGCAGCGCTTCGGCACGCTGGACTTCTCCGCCCTTAACGGTCAGTCGCTGGGGAATGATGTCTGGCTACTTGGCGTGATCGGCTTTGGTCTGCTGGCCGGGATTATCCCGCTGCACGGCTGGGTGCCACAGGCACATGCACATGCCTCCGCGCCTGCCGCAGCGCTCTTCTCGACGGTTGTCATGAAGGTTGGTCTGTTCGGCATTCTGACGATAACGCTCACCGGTGGGCAGCCACCGCTGTGGTGGGGCGTTGTGCTGCTGGTCGCCGGGATGATCACCGCCTTCGTCGGCGGCCTGTACGCCCTGATGGAGCACAATATCCAGCGTTTGCTGGCGTACCACACCCTTGAGAACATCGGCATTATCCTGCTGGGTATTGGCGCAGGCGTTACCGGGCTGGCGCTCAATCAACCGGCGCTGATTGCGGCCGGCTTTATCGGCGGCCTGTATCACCTGATCAACCACAGCCTGTTTAAAAGCACCCTGTTCCTCGGGGCAGGTAGCGTCTGGTTCCGCACCGGTCATCGCGATATCGAAAAACTCGGCGGCATCGGCAAAAAAATGCCCGTTATCTCTCTGTGCATGCTGGTGGGGCTGATGGCAATGGCTGCGCTGCCGCCGCTGAACGGCTTTGCCGGCGAGTGGGTTATCTATCAGTCCTTCTTCGCACTCGGTCAGAGCGAGGTGTTTATCGCCCGGTTGCTCGGCCCGCTGCTGGCGGTTGGGCTGGCGATAACCGGTGCGCTGGCGGTGATGTGTATGGCTAAAGTTTACGGCGTGACCTTCCTGGGTGCACCGCGCACGCGTGAGGCCGAAAACGCCTGCTGTGCACCGGCATTGATGGGGGCGAGCGTTGTCGCGCTGGCGCTGTGCTGCATCGCGGGCGGGGTGGCCGCCCCGTGGCTTCTGCCGCTGCTGGGTAACGCCATTCCTCTGCCGCTCACCACGGCGCATACCACGGTGTCCCAGCCGATGATTGCGCTGCTGCTGATTGCCGCGCCGCTGCTGCCGTTCATGCTGATGCTGTTCTTCAGACGCGACCGTCTCTCCTCCCGCGCACGCGGTACCGCCTGGGCTTGCGGTTACGCACATGAGCAATCCATGGTGATCACAGCGCACGGCTTTGCCATGCCGGTCAAAGAGAACTTTGCCGCGGTGCTGAAACTGCGGGACTGGCTTAACCCGGTGGGGTGGGTGCCGGGCTGGCAGCGCGCTGCCGTGCCCGTGCTGTTCCGCCGACTGGCGTTGATCGAGCTGGCGGTACTGGTTGTGATTGTGATTTCACGAGGAGCCTGACATGAGTCTGTTACTGGCAATACTTCAGGCGCTGGTGCTATTTGCCATGGCGCCGTTGCTCTCCGGGGTGAGCCGCGTGGCGCGTGCCCGGATGCATAACCGTCGCGGGCCTGGTGTACTCCAGGAGTACCGTGATTTGTTCAAGCTGATGGGACGTCAGAGCGTTTCCCCGGACGCGGCAGGATGGGTCTTTCGCCTGACACCGTTTGTGCTGGCTGGCGTCATGCTCACCATCGCCACGGCGTTACCGGTCGTCGCCGTCGGGTCGCCGCTGCCGGTGCTGGGCGATCTCATTACGCTTATCTACCTCTTCGCCATCGCGCGTTTCTTCTTCGCGATTGCCGGCCTTGATACCGGCAGCCCGTTTACCGGGATTGGTGCCAGCCGCGAGGCCATGCTCGGCGTGCTGGTTGAGCCGATCCTGCTGCTCGGCCTGTGGGTCGCTGCGCAGGTCGCGGGGTCAACCCATATCAGCTTTATCACTCATACCGTGTATCACTGGCCCGTGGACCGTTCCCTTCCGTTGCTTTTGGCGCTCTGCGCCTGCGCATTCGCGACGTTTATCGAGATGGGCAAACTGCCATTCGACCTCGCGGAAGCGGAGCAGGAGCTGCAGGAAGGTCCGTTGACTGAGTACAGCGGTTACGGCTTTGCGGTGCTGAAGTGGGGCATCAGCCTCAAACAGCTGGTGGTGCTGCAGATGTTTGTCGGTGTCTTCTTCCCGTGGGGGCAGATGACGCACTTTTCCGCGGCCGGTCTGGTGCTGGCGGTGGTCGTTGCCGTGCTCAAGCTACTTGTCGGCGTGCTGGTGATTGCCCTGTTTGAGAACAGCATGGCGCGTCTGCGTTTTGTGGCGACGTCGCGCATCACCTGGGCCGGTTTTGGTTTTGCATTTTTAGCGTTCGTCTCCTTGCTGGTGGCGTGATTAAAGAGAGTTTTTATGTCTGAAGAAAAGAAAGGTCAGCAGTATCTCGCCGCGTTGCACCAGGCCTTCCCGGGCGTGGTGCTGGAGGAGTCCTGGCAAACCAAAGACCAGATAACGGTGACCGTGAAAGTGAACTACCTGCCGGAAGTGGTGGAGTTTCTTTACTACCAGCAGGGTGGCTGGCTGTCAGTGTTGTTCGGCAACGACGAGCGTCAGCTGTGCGGAAACTATGCGGTTTACTACGTGATGTCGATGGAGCAGGGCGAGAAGTGCTGGCTCACCGTGCGTGTCGAAGTGGATCCCAACAAACCGGAATACCCGTCTGTCACCCCGCGCGTGCCCGCCGCCGTCTGGGGCGAGCGCGAAGTGCGCGATATGTATGGTCTGCTCCCGGTTGGGCTTCCGGATGAGCGCCGTCTGGTGCTGCCGGACGACTGGCCAGACGAACTCTATCCCCTGCGCAAAGACAGCATGGATTACCGTCAGCGTCCGGCTCCGACCACCGACAGCGAGACTTACGCGTTCATCAATGAGCTCGGCAGCAAAAAGAACAACGTGGTGCCGATAGGCCCGCTGCACGTCACGTCTGACGAGCCGGGCCACTTCCGTCTGTTTGTCGACGGCGAGAATATTATTGATGCCGACTACCGCCTGTTCTACGTGCATCGCGGGATGGAAAAGCTGGCGGAAACCCGGATGGGATATAACGAAGTGACGTTCCTCTCTGACCGCGTGTGCGGCATCTGCGGGTTTGCCCACAGTACCGCCTACACCACCTCGGTGGAGAACGGCATGGGGATTGTGGTGCCGGAACGCGCGCAGATGATCCGTGCCATCCTGCTGGAGGTGGAGCGTCTGCACTCGCACCTGCTGAACCTCGGTCTGGCCTGTCACTTTGTCGGTTTTGACTCCGGCTTTATGCAGTTTTTCCGCGTACGTGAAGCCTCCATGAAGATGGCGGAGATCCTGACCGGGGCGCGTAAAACATACGGTCTGAACCTGATCGGCGGGATTCGTCGCGATCTGCTGAAAGATGACATGATCCAGACCCGCCAGCTGGCGCAGCAGATGCGTCGCGACGTTCAGGAGCTGGTGGATATGCTGCTCAGCACGCCGAACATTGAGCAGCGTACCGTCGGTATTGGCCGACTGGATCCGCAAATCGCCCGCGATTTCAGTAACGTTGGCCCCATGGTTCGCGCCAGCGGCCACGCCCGCGATACCCGCGCCGATCATCCGTTCGTCGGCTACGGCCTGCTGCCTATGACCGTGCACAGCGAGCAGGGCTGCGACGTTATTTCGCGTCTGAAGGTGCGTATCAACGAGGTCTTCACCGCGCTGAACATGATCGACTTCGGTCTGGATAATCTGCCGGGCGGTCCGCTGATGGTTGAGGGCTTCACCTACATTCCAAACCGCTTCGCGCTGGGGTTTGCCGAAGCCCCGCGTGGAGACGATATCCACTGGAGCATGACCGGTGACAACCAGAAGCTCTACCGCTGGCGCTGCCGTGCGGCAACCTACGCCAACTGGCCAACCCTGCGCTACATGCTGCGCGGCAATACGGTATCCGATGCGCCGCTGATCATTGGCAGCCTCGATCCGTGCTACTCCTGCACCGACCGCATGACGGTGGTGGATGTGCGCAAGAAGAAAAGCCAGGTGGTGCCGTACAAAGAGCTGGAGCGCTACAGCATTGAGCGTAAGAACTCGCCGCTGAAATAGGGGATTTTGTGCAGGCTGATGCCCTCACCCTGACCCTCTTTTTGATGAGAGATCCGGGTGCGGAGCACAGGCAGCACATAAGCAGGAGTCAACATGTTTACCTTCATCAAAAAAGTGATCAAAACCGGGACGGTGACCAGCCGCTATCCGCTGGAGCCGATGCCGGTCGATAAAAACTTTCGCGGCAAGCCGGAGCACAACCCGCAGCAGTGCATCGGCTGTGCTGCCTGCGTTAACGCCTGCCCGTCAAATGCCCTGACGGTGGAAACCGATCTGAAAACGGGCGAGCTGGCCTGGCAGTTCAACCTCGGGCGCTGCATTTTCTGTGGCCGCTGCGAGGAGGTTTGCCCGACGGTGGCGATCCGTCTCTCGCAGGAGTACGAGCTGGCGGTCTGGAAGAAAGAGGATTTCCTGCAGCAGTCGCGTTTCGCGCTGTGCAACTGCCGTGTCTGCAAACGCCCGTTTGCCGTACAAAAAGAGATCGACTACGCCATCGCGCTGTTGCAGCACAACGGTGATGCCCGCGCGGAGCATCATCGCGAAAGCTTTGAAACCTGCCCGGACTGCAAACGGCAGAAATGCCTGCTGCCGTCGGACCGCATCGATATTACCCGTCATATGAGAGAGGCCAGCTGATGGAAAACCTGATCGGCCCACGCGACGCTAACGGCATTCCGGTGCCGATGACGGTGGAGGAATCCATCGCCAGCATGAAGGCCTCGCTGCTGAAAAACATTAAACGTTCGGCCTATGTGTACCGCGTGGACTGCGGCGGCTGCAACGGCTGTGAGATTGAGATCTTTGCCACGCTGTCGCCCCTGTTCGACGCCGAACGCTTCGGTATTAAAGTGGTGCCTTCGCCGCGTCATGCGGACATTTTGCTGTTTACCGGTGCCGTTACCCGCGCCATGAGATCGCCAGCATTGCGTGCCTGGCAGTCCGCACCGGATCCAAAAATCTGTATCTCTTACGGTGCCTGCGGCAACAGCGGCGGTATCTTCCATGACCTGTACTGCGTCTGGGGCGGCACCGATAAAATTGTTCCGGTGGATGTCTACATTCCCGGTTGTCCGCCAACGCCTGCGGCCACGCTGTACGGTTTTGCCATGGCGCTCGGGCTGCTGGAGCAGAAAATACATGCCCGTGAACCGGGTGAACGCGACAACCAGGCTGCCGCAATTCTGCACCCGGATATGGTGCAGCCGCTGCGCGTGAAGGTCGATCGCACGGCGCGCCGGCTCGCGGGGTATCGCTATGGTCGCCAGATTGCCGACGATTATCTGCGTCTGCTGAGTCAGGGCGATCATCAGGTCACGCGCTGGCTGGAGGCGGAAAACGATCCTCGTCTTAATGAGATCGTCGCGAACCTGAATCAGGTGGTGGAAGAGGCGCGTATCCGATGAGTGAAACGGTGGTGTTCAGTCAGCTGAGCCGTAAGTTTATTGATGAGAACGATGCCACGCCGGATGCGGCGCAGCAGGTGGTCTATTACAGCCTGGCCATTGGGCATCACCTCGGGGTGATAGATTGTCTCGAAACGGCATTAAGCTGCCCGTGGCCTGATTATCTGGCGTGGATCGCCACGCTGGAGGAGGGCAGTACGGCGCGCCGCAAAATGGAAGGCGTGCCGAAGTACGGTGAGATCGTTATCGACGCCAACCACATTGCGATGCTCGCCAGTGCTTTCGACGCCGCGCTGAGCGTGCAAACCCCACAGCAGCAGGCCTGGAGCAAAATTTTGCTCAGCATGCTGCATGATATTCATCAGGAGAGTGCCATCTACCTGATGGTGAGGAGATTACGTGACTGATGTTTTACTGTGTGTCGGCAACAGCATGATGGGCGACGACGGCGCGGGCCCGCTGCTTGCACAAATGTGTGCCGCGCATCCGCAGGGTGAATGGGTGGTTATTGACGGCGGCAGCGCACCGGAAAACGATGTGGTGGCGATCCGTGAGCTGCACCCGGACAGGCTGCTGATTGTGGATGCAACCGATATGGGACTTAATCCGGGGGAAACTCGCCTGATTGATCCGGATGACATCGCCGAGATGTTTATGATGACCACCCACAATATGCCGCTGAACTATCTGGTCGATCAGATTAAAGACGATGTGGGAGAGGTATTGTTTCTGGGCATTCAGCCGGACATCGTTGGGTTTTATTATCCGATGACGCCGCCGGTGAAAGAGGCCGTCGAAGAGGTTTACTCCCGGCTTGCCGGATGGCGTGGGGACGGCGGTTTTTCCCGACTGTGAGCAGTGCCGGGTGGTGGTAGCTTCCACCCGGCCTGGACACTCCCTCGCCCTCGCCCTGTGGGAGAGGGCGAGGGCAATAGGCTACGCCAGATCCGCGCCGTTACTTGCAATCACCTTCTTATACCACCAGAACGATTTCTTACGCGTTCTGTCCAGCGTACCGTTGCCCGCGTCGTCGCGGTCAACATAGACAAACCCGTAGCGTTTGCTCATCTCGCCCGTGGATGCGGCCACCAGGTCAATGCAGCCCCAGGTGGTGTAGCCCATCAGCGGTACACCGTCTTCTATGGCATCGCCCATCGCACGAATATGTTCGCGCAGGTAGCTGATACGGTAGTCGTCATTAATCTCACCGTGTTCATCCATGACGTCTTTCGCGCCGAGGCCGTTTTCCACCAGGAACAGCGGCTTCTGATAGCGGTCGTACATCATGTTCATGGTGATGCGCAGCCCCAGTGGGTCGATACCCCAGCCCCATTCGCTGACCTGGATGTGCGGGTTGCGCAGGGATTTCACGATATTCGCCGCATTAGTATTACTGGCGTTCATGTCCGCCGACGCGCAGCGCGAGGCGTAATAGCTGAACGACACAAAATCGACGGTGTTTTTCAGCAGTTCATCGTCGCCAGGGTCTTTGACAATCACCACCCCTTTTTCGCGGAACACGCGGGCAGAATAGGCCGGGTAGCTGCCGCGCGCCTGCACGTCGATAAAGAACAGGTTTTCGCGGTCTTTCTCCAGCGCCATCCACACGTCTTCCGGTTTGCAGGAGTAGGGGTAGAAGTTGCCGCCGGCCAGCATACAGCCGACCTGGTTTTCCGGGTTCACCTCATGGGCGATTTTGGTCGCCAGGGCGCTTGCCACCAGTTCGTGATGCGCGGCCTGATATTTCACCTGATCTTCGTTCTCACCCTCTTCAAACACCAGCCCCGCGCCGGAGAACGGGCTGTGCAGCATGATGTTGATTTCGTTGAAGGTGAGCCAGTATTTCACCAGACCGTTAAATTCTTCGAAACAGGTACGGGCATAGCGGGCGAAGAAATCGACCATCTTGCGGTTGCGCCAGGATCCATACTCCGTGACCAGATGCATCGGTACGTCGAAATGGCACAGGGTGACCAACGGTTCGATGTTGTATTTTTTGCACTCTTCGAACACTGCGCGGTAGAAGGCAATCCCCTCTTTATTGGGCAGTGGCTCATCGCCGTTCGGATAGAGGCGGCTCCAGGCAATCGAGGTACGAAATACCGTAAAGCCCATCTCCGCCATCAGGGCGATGTCTTCTTTGTAGCGATGGTAAAAATCAATCGCCTCGTGGCTCGGGTAAAACTCGTCGTCACGCAACGTAAAACGTTTTTCCTTACCGACCTTCACCGCCAGACGATTCGCGCCGTGGGGGATCATATCGACCGTCGTCAGTCCTTTGCCGCCTTCACGGTAAGCCCCTTCACTCTGGTTGGCGGCAAGCGCGCCGCCCCATAAAAATCCTTGTGGAAAAACAGACATCTTTACCTCGCTATAAATTTAGACTTGTGCTGCTTTGGCCTGAACCGGAGCGCTCTGCAGGGCGCGTGCTTTCTCAGCGTCGTCTTCGACCGGGATATCTTCAAAACCTAAAATCAGGGTCAGAACAAACGAGAGCACAACCGCCAGCGCCATGACCCCGAATACCCAGACGATGGTCATCGGGTTGGCCGGATCGAAGAACTGTACGCTGGTAAACAGCCCCGGCGCCGCCATTGAATGGCTGGCAAGACCGGCTATGCCAGCCACTGCCCCGCAGATGAAGCCGCTGATAAGGCTCGCAATCAGCGGGCGTTTCAGGCGTACCGCCACACCATAGAGGGCAGGTTCTGAAATGCCTGCCATGATGGCAGAAGCCGCTGCCGCCAGCGCCGTCTGGCGCAGTTCCGGGTTTTTCGTTTTCCATGCCACCGCCAGCGATGAACCGCCGAGCGACAGGTTGGCTCCGATTTCCGACGGCATAACCATTCCCTCTTTGCCCGTCTCGGCAATGGTCTGAATGATCGTCGGCGTAAATACGCGGTGCATCCCGGTCATCACCAGCAGCGGCCAGAGGGCGCCCATAATGGCCACGGAGAGCCAGCCCAGATAGCCGTGAATAGTGTAGACCAGCGCTGAAATCGCGCTCCCGATCCAGATCCCGAGCGGCCCTATCAGCACAATGGCGAGCGGGGCGGCAATCAGAACGATCAGCATCGGTTTAAGGAAGTTTTTCGTGACCGCCGGCGTAATACGATCAACCCAGCGCTCGATGTACGACAGGCACCAGGTCATCACCAGCGCCGGGATGACCGTGTAGGTGTATTTCACTGCCGTCACCGGAATAAAGGCGAATTCAACGTGCTCGCCCTGTGCGGCTTTCGCCATCAGTTCGATAAAGCCCGGGTGTACCAGCACGCCCGCGATGGCAATCGCCAGCGACATGTTGGTTTTGAATTTCACTGCGGCAGAGGCGGCGACCATCAGCGGCAGGAAGAAGAACGCGCCATCGCCAATCAGCGTCAGAAGGGTGAGCGTCGGTGCCCCTTTTTCCAGCGCGCCGGTCATCTCCAGGATCATTGCCAGCAGTTTGACCATTGAACCGCCGATGATCGCCGGGATCAGCGGTGACATGGTGCCGATCAGCGCATCGAGGATCCCGGCACCGATGCGGCGCAGGGTCATTTTTTGCGGGCCTTCCGGTACGGCAGGCTGCAGGTCGGTGGGCAGCAGGCTTACCACTTCGCGGTAGGCCTGAGACACGGTGTTGCCAATGATCACCTGGCACTGGTTGTCGTTGCGGACCACGCCGAGCACGCCGTTAATGCTTTTCAGGCGCGGGGCATCGGTGAGGCTTTCGTCTTTGAGGACGAAACGCAGTCGCGTCATGCAGTGGGTGACGGCGACGATGTTGTCTCTGCCGCCGAGCGCGCTGACAACGTCATTCGCCAGCGCAGCGTAATTTTTGGCCATCGGATGTAATCCTGTTATCGTTGTGAGAAATGTAGGAAACCGGTTCCACATAATCATCAATAGTTTCTTTGAATGAAACAAGATCACATTTTGTACATTTTTTCATTTCGTGATGATGATCACCTGAAGGGGTAAAAAGCGTGATATCGCCGCTGCGACAATTTTTCTGCAGTGCAGTACACTGCGCCCTGGTAGTTTCAAACGGAAGATTACGATGACCACGATGCTTGAAGTCGCGAAGCGGGCAGGCGTTTCGAAAGCGACGGTTTCCAGGGTATTGTCGGGCAATGGCTACGTCAGCCAGGAGACCAAAGACCGGGTGTTTCAGGCGATTGAAGAGAGCGGCTATCGCCCGAATTTGCTGGCACGAAATCTGGCGACCAAACGTACCCAGACGCTGGGTCTGGTGGTCACCAACACCCTTTATCACGGCGTCTATTTTAGCGAACTGCTCTTTCACGCCGCCCGCATGACGGAAGAGAAAGGGCGGCAGCTGATCCTGGCGGACGGTAAGCACAGTGCGGATGAAGAGCGCGAGGCCATTCAGTATTTGCTCGATATGCGCTGTGACGCGGTGATCATTTACCCGCGTTTCCTGAGCGTGGATGAGATGGACGATATCGTTGAGAAATGCGAACAGCCGATTATGGTCCTCAACCGCCGCTTACGGAAAAACAGCAGTCACAGCGTCTGGTCAGATCATAAAGCCTCCTGCCAGGACGCCGTGTCGCAGCTGATTCAGAAAGGGCACCGGGAGATTGCGTTTATCACCGGTTCGCTGGATTCTCCCACGGGCGTTGAGCGTCTCTCGGGCTACAAAGATGCCCTGGCGCAACACCAGATCCCGCTGCGCCCGTCGCTGATTGCGCAGGGGAAATGGAACCCGGCCAGCGGTGCGGCAGCGGTGTCTGAGCTGCTTTCGCGCGGTGAAACCTTTTCGGCGCTGGTGGCGAGTAATGACGATATGGCGATTGGTGCCATGAAACAGCTGCATGAGCGCGGGATCGCCACCCCGGATGCCGTGTCGGTGATTGGCTTTGACGATGTGGCCATCGCCCCCTACATCGTCCCCTCGCTCTCCAGCGTGCGCATTCCGGTGACGGAGATGATCAAAGAGACCATTAGCCGCCTGATCTTCCTGCTGGATGGCGGTGAGTTTAAGTACCAGCAAACCTTCTCCGGCGAGCTTATCCTGCGTGACTCGGTTATTGACGGGCCTCACCGCTGATGTCGACAGCTGTCATCGTCAGAAGTGACGATGACAGCCCTGCTGTCATTTTATAAACTGCATAAAATCAACAGGTTAATAATTGGCACGGTTTATGTATATCTCCGCGCAGGACTGTAATGCTGGAGAAGCAGATGAACCGTTTTATTATGGCCGATGCCAGTAAATGCATTGGCTGCCGTACCTGTGAAGTGGCGTGTGTGGTTTCCCATCAGGCGGAGCAGGATTGCGCGTCGCTCACCCCTGATACCTTTTTACCGCGGATCCACGTCATTAAAGGCGTGAATATCTCCACTGCCGCTATTTGTCGCCAGTGTGAGGATGCGCCGTGCGCTAACGTCTGCCCAAACGGAGCCATCAAACGTGAGAAAGGATTCGTGCATGTGATGCAGGAGCGCTGCATCGGCTGCAAAACCTGTGTGGTTGCCTGCCCGTACGGTGCGATGGAAGTCGTGGTGCGTCCGGTTGTGCGCAACAGCGGCATGGGGCTGAGCGTGCGCGCGGAAAAAGCGGAAGCCAATAAATGCGACCTCTGCTACCACCGTGACGCCGGCCCGGCCTGTATGGAAGCCTGCCCGACGCACGCCCTGGTCTGCGTGGATCGTGACAAGCTTGAGCAGATGAGCGCGGAAAAACGTCGTCGTGCCGCGTTCGACACATCATCGTCACTGCTGTTTTAAGTCGCGATGGGCGATAACGGCGTACAGTTGCGGGTGCGCGGCAAGGTGCAGGGGGTAGGGTTTCGTCCCTTCGTCTGGCAGCTGGCGCATCAGCTACAGCTGACGGGTGACGTTTGTAATGACGGAGAGGGCGTGCTGGTGCGTCTCGCGGGTAATGGGGGGGCCTTTACTGCGAGGCTGCATCAGGACTGCCCACCGCTGGCACGTATCGATGCTGTCGACAGCCAGCCGTTCACCTGGGCAACGGTGCCGCAGGCGTTCACCATTCGCCATAGCGCGGGCGGAGCGATGGACACCCAGATTGTGCCGGATGCCGCCACCTGCCCGGCGTGCCTGGCTGAAATGCGCGATCCCCGAGCGCGGCGTTATCGCTATCCGTTTATCAACTGTACCCATTGCGGTCCACGTTTTACCATCATTCGCGCCATGCCCTATGACCGCCCGGCCACGTCAATGGCGGCATTTCCCCTCTGTGAGCCGTGTGAAACCGAGTACCGCAATCCCGCTGACCGCCGTTTTCACGCGCAGCCGGTAGCCTGTCCGGATTGCGGACCCGAGCTGGAATGGCGCGCGGGCGAGACCGTTGCCACCCGCGAGTCTGCGCTGAGTGCGGCGGTCCACATGCTCAAAAATGGCGGGATTGTCGCCATCAAAGGGCTGGGCGGTTTTCACCTTGCCTGTGACGCATCCAACGCGCAGGCGGTGGCAACCCTGCGGGCGCGCAAACAGCGCCCGATGAAGCCACTGGCGGTCATGATCCCGCAGGCGGAGGGAGTGCCGGAATCAGTGCAAACGCTGCTGCGCTCGCCCGCAGCGCCCATCGTGCTCACGCCAAAAGCATGGTGTCCTCCGCTTCCTGACGCGATCGCGCCAGGGCTGGACACCGTTGGACTGATGCTGCCCGCTAACCCGCTACAGCATGTGCTGATGATGGACTGTCAGCGCGCGCTGGTGATGACCTCCGGCAACCTCAGCGGGCGTCCGCCGGCCATCACCTGCCAGCAGGCACTGGATGAACTGGGCGACATCGCTGACGGATTCCTGCTGCACAACCGCGACATCCTGCAACGTATGGATGATTCCGTGATGGATCAGGACGGTATGATGCTGCGTCGCGCGCGCGGTTTTGTGCCGGATGCCATCACGCTGCCCGCCGGTTTCAGCGCTGTCCCGGCGATGGTGTGCACCGGTGCTGATATGAAAAATACCTTCTGTCTGGTGCGCGGTAACCAGGCGGTACTGAGTCAGCACTTTGGCGATCTGAGTGACGACGGTGTCGAGGCCCAGTGGCGTTCGGCGCTGTCGATGATGCAGCAGATCTATGCGTTTCAGCCGCAGCGCGTGGTATGCGACGCCCATCCGGGCTATCACGCCCGACAGTGGGCGCAAGCCCAGGCTTTGCCGATCGACACCGTGCTTCACCACCACGCTCACGCGGCGGCATGCATGGCAGAAAACGGCTGGCCGCTTGAGGGCGGAGATGTCATTGCCCTGACGCTGGATGGGATCGGCATGGGTGAAAACGGCGCGCTGTGGGGCGGGGAGTGCCTGCGGGTAAACTATCTCGACTGCGAACGTCTGGGCGGTCTGCCTGCGGTTGCGCTGCCGGGCGGGGACAGGGCTGCCATGCAGCCGTGGCGCAATTTACTCGCCCACTGCCTGGCGTTTGTGCCGGACTGGCAACAGTACCCGGAAACGCGTGACGTTCAGCGGCAAAACTGGCCGCTGCTGGCTACGGCCATTCAGCGCGGTTTAAACGCGCCGCTGTCCTCATCCTGCGGACGTCTGTTCGACGCGGTGGCCTGCGCGCTCGGCATCACGTCAGAAACCCAGAGCTACGAAGGTGAGGCCGCCTGCCGGCTTGAAGCGCTGGCCGCGCAGTGCCACAACGTTCAACACCCGGTTACGCTTCAGGCCGAAAACCTTACGCGCTTCTGGCAACAGTGGCTGAACTGGCAGGCGGAACCCTGCGAGCGGGCATGGGCGTTTCACGATGCGCTGGCGAAAGGGCTGGCGGAGCTTGTCACCTCCCATGCCCGGCGACTGGGGCTTTCCACCGTATGCTTCAGCGGCGGCGTGTTACATAACCGTCTGCTGCGCGCGCGACTGCGCCATTACCTCTCAGACTTCACGCTGCTTTTTCCTCATCATCTGCCGTCAGGTGACGGCGCTATCTCCTTCGGGCAGGCGGTGGTTGCTGCCGCCCGGTCATGTTCACAAAGGATGTAAAATGTTACGACTCTTACGCAATGAACCCCGCGCGGCGTTTCTGCTGCTGGCTCTGGTAATGGCTAATCTTCTGGCATGGGGCTGGGCATGGCAAACCTTCAGCGGCAGTACGGCGCTGATGGCCGCCAGCCTGCTGGCCTGGTGTTATGGACTCCGTCATGCGGTGGATGCCGACCACATCGCGGCCATTGATACCGTCACGCGTAAGATGATGCAGCAGGGTAAACGCCCTTCCGGCGTGGGGGCATGGTTCTCTCTGGGACACTCCACCATTGTGGTGCTGGCCTCCATTGCCATTGCGGCCACCGCCACGGCGTTTCAGAAGAATATGGCATGGTTTCATGAAACCGGCAGCCTGATTGGCACCGCCGTTTCTGCAACGTTTCTGCTGGCGATGGCGCTGGTCAATCTGGTGATTTTGCGCGGCGTGTGGCGTAATTTTCAGGCGCTGAAGAACGGTCAGGTCACGCGTGACGACATCACGCTTCCGGCATCAGGCGGAGTCATGAACTGGCTGTTTGGCGCAACGTTCCGCCTGGTGAACAAGAGCTGGCAGATGTACCTGGTCGGTTTCCTGTTTGGTCTGGGGTTTGATACCGCGACGGAAATCGGTGTGCTTGGGATTTCAGCCGCCAGCGCGTCAAATGGGATGTCAGTCTGGTCCATCATGATCTTCCCGGCGCTGTTTGCCAGCGGTATGGCGCTGGTCGATACCCTCGACAATCTGCTGATGGTCGGCGCTTACGGCTGGGCGTTTAACAAGCCGCAGCGCAAGCTTTACTACAACATGACCATCACCGGTACCTCCGTGGTGGTGGCGCTGTTTATCGGCGGGCTGGAAGCTCTGGGTCTGTTGATGGATAAGTTTGCCCTCAGCGGAGGCCTCTGGGATCGCATTGGCGCAGTTAATGACAACCTCGGTAACGCCGGGTTTGTGGTGGTCGGGCTGTTCGTTGCCTGCTGGCTGATTTCCATGATCAACTATCGCTGGCGCGGCTACGATGCGCTTGTCGTGCGCTCCTGACGCGGCGTCTGAACATCATTGTCGTTATCTGGCTAAACGACGTTGAAAAAAAGCCCCGGGACATCGGGGCTGTGGACCATAAAATCCAAAGGTTACGTTAGCGCGGCAGGCGAATCAGCGTTAAGCGGGTAATGATTTCAGCAGAGCGAAAGCCTCTTTCATCCGGTCTTCGCTCACCACAAAGGCACGCATTTGTCCTTCGCAGTCGCACCCACGAGCCACCATTCCCTGAGGTTCAATGGTGAGTTGCCAGTGCAGATCCGGACGCTCGGTTTCGCCTGCCAGGTGCAGCGGGAGCGCCGGCGTTTTTACTTTTACCAGCATGGCGGGTAATTTCAGTGGCGCACTGCCGCCAGACAGGTTTTTCGCCAGGTACATCGCGCTCAGTTGAATGGGCTGCAGGAAGGGCAGGACCTGTCCGTTAATTTCAGCGCAGTCACCCAGGGCGTAAATATCGGGCTGCGTGGTTTGCAGGTAGCTGTCTACCTTCACGCCACGACCTGTTTCCGCGCCGGCGCGATGCGCCAGCGCCGTTTCCGGACGCAGGCCCGTGGCGGCAACCACCACATCCACCTCAACGCTGCGGCTGCGGTCGAGCGTTGCATGAATCCCACTCCCGGTTTTCTTCAGGCTTTGCAGCTGGGATTTCAGCAGCAGATGTACGCCCATATCGGTCAGACGATGCTGTAAGCGACTACTTACTTCTGCGGGCATCAGCGCCGACAAAATGCTTGCCGCATGGTCGACCAGGGTGACGGTTTTGCCCGCCCGGTTAAAATCCATCGCCAGCTCTGTGCCAATCAACCCTGCGCCGACAATCATCACCCGCTTCGCGTCACGCAGCAGGGTTTCACTGGCCTGATACGCCTGCTGGCTGTTGAGGGTGATCATCAGTTCCCGGCCTTCCACCGGCGGGACAAAAGCAGACGCCCCTGTCGCCAGTACCAGCTTGTCGTATTGCCAGGTTTTGTCTTTTGCTTTCACCACATGGGCGGCGGCGTCGATATCGGTTATCCAGGTGTGCGGAAATAACCGCAGACTAAACTGTTCCGCGAACGCCCCCGCGGTCTGGCGGGTGAGGTCTTCGGCTCGCTGATTCTGGCTGATAACGTGGCTTAAATCAGGCTTGTTGTACTCGTCCATGCTGTCGGCGGCAATGAGCGTCAACGGCACGCTGGCGTCTTGTTTGCGAATGTTTTTCGCCAGCTGGCGGGCGGCAAAGCCCGAGCCGATGATAACGATACCGTGGTTCATTGTGCCTCCGTCGCCAGTTCGTCAAAGACCTCTTTTCCCAGGGAACATTCCGGGCAGAGGAAATTGTCCGGCACGTCGCACCAGGGGGTACCGGGGGCAACATCCTGCAGCGGCTCGCCCTGTGCCGGGTCGTAAATCCACTGGCAGACGCTGCACTGCATGCGAGGGCCAACGTCAGCGACCGCTGCGGCGCAGGCTTGTTGCGGCGCGGGGTTTTTGGCGTTCATGTCGGGGAGCGGCGCGAGCGCCCACTGACGCGCAATGTCACGGCCATGCTGGCGGCACAATTCAAGCGCGTCGATGTCCGGACGCCATTTCGCCTTCAGGCTCATGGACATCTCAAAACCGGCATCCTGCAAACGCGTGGAGAGCCGGTCTACTGCGCCGCCGCTCCAGCCGTGGGAGCCAAATGCGCTGGCCCGTTTATTACGAAAGCGCAGGCCGGTCATCTCTTCTACAAGGCCCGCAATTTTCGGCATCATCACGTTGTTCATCGTGGAGGTGCCCACCAGCACGCCCTTGGAGCGGAAGACGTTGGTCAGGATCTCGTTTTTATCGCTACGCGCCACGTTGAAGATTTTCACCGCCACGTTCGGGTCGACTTCGTTAATACCCTGCGCAATGGCGTCCGCCATCATGCGGGTGTTATTAGACATGGTGTCGTAGAAAAGCGTGATACGGTCTTCCTGATAATCCGCGGCCCATTTGAGGTACAGCTCCACGATCTGGGTGGGGTTTTCGCGCCACACCACGCCGTGAGAGGTGGCAATCATATCCACGGGCAGGTTAAAGCCGAGGATTTCGGTGATTTTTGGCGTCACCAGACGGCTGAACGGCGTCAGGATATTGGCGTAGTAGCGCTGACACTGTTCGAATAGCTCAGTTTGATCCACTTCGTCGTTAAACAGGCGCTCGTCACAATAGTGCTGGCCGAAGGCATCGTTGCTGAACAGCACCGCATCGCCGGTCATGTAGGTCATCATACTGTCGGGCCAGTGCAGCATCGGGGTTTCAACGAAGATCAGCTGTTTGCCGTTGCCGATATCCAGCGTGTCGCCGGTTTTGACGGTGTGGAAATTCCACTCCGGGTGGTGGTGATGGCCGTTAATCGAGTCGATGGCGTTGGTGGTGCAGTAAATCGGGGTGTCGGGAATGCAGGACATTAACTCGGTCAGCGCCCCGGCATGATCCTCTTCCGCATGGTTAATGATGATGTAGTCGATATCAGCAAGATCGATTTCACTGCGCAGATTTTGCACGAACTCCCGGCTGAATTTGTGATCGACGGTATCGATGAGCACGTTTTTGCCTTCACGGATGAGATAGCTGTTGTAGCTGCTGCCGCGCAGCGTTTTGTACTCCGTTCCGTGAAAGTCACGCACTTCCCAGTCACGTTGGCCAACCCAATGAATGTTATTTTTAACCAGAATAGACATAGCAACCTCAATTAATACGGCGTTTTTCAAATAAGATGTCTAGCCTTTATCAAGTTGCGTGCCAGTTTTTCATGTTGCTGTTTTTTATGGTTTTTTGATTTTATCATCCGTAATGGGTAGTCAATATGACTATCTGATTTATGGTCATTGTGACAATATGCATGGTCAAAATGACAGTGAGGCGCAGATGAGCTTTTCCGTGGACGTACTGGCAAAAATTGCCATTGAACTGCAAACCGGTATCGGTCATCAGGACCGTTTTCAGCGGCTGATTTCGACGCTGCGCCACGTGCTGGCGTGCGATGCGTCGGCACTGCTGCGCTACGACGCCCGGCAGTTTATTCCGCTGGCTATCGACGGGCTGGCGCAGGACGTTCTTGGGCGACGCTTCTCCCTGGAAGGCCATCCGCGTCTGGAAACCATCGCCCGGGCCGGTGACGTGGTGCGCTTTCCGGCGGACAGTGATTTGCCCGACCCTTACGACGGGCTGATCCCGGGGCAGGAGAGCCTGAAAGTTCATGCCTGTATCGGTCTGCCGCTGTTTGCCGGACAAAACCTGATTGGGGCATTAACCCTCGACGGCCTGTCGCCGGATCAGTTCGACACCTTTAGCGATGAAGAGCTGCGGCTGATTGCCGCGCTGGCCGCCGGTGCGCTGAATAACGCGCTGCTGATCGAACAGCTTGAGAGCCAGAACATCCTTCCCGGCAGCCCGTCGGCGTTTGAACCGGTGGCACACACGGAGATGATTGGGCTGTCACCGGGGATGGTGCAGCTAAAAAAAGAGATCGATATCGTGGCGGCCTCGGATTTAAACGTGCTGATTTTCGGGGAAACCGGCACCGGTAAAGAGCTGGTGGCGAAGGGCATCCACGAAGCCTCGCCGCGCGCGGTCAACCCGCTGGTGTACCTCAATTGCGCCGCGCTGCCGGAAAGCGTGGCGGAAAGTGAACTGTTTGGTCACGTCAAAGGGGCGTTTACCGGGGCGATCAGCAACCGCAGCGGCAAATTCGAAATGGCGGATAACGGCACGTTGTTCCTCGATGAAATTGGCGAACTGTCGCTGTCGCTTCAGGCCAAACTGCTGCGCGTCCTGCAGTACGGCGATATTCAGCGCGTCGGCGACGATCGCAGCCTGAGAGTCAACGTGCGTGTGCTGGCGGCAACCAACCGCGACCTGCGCGAAGAGGTGTTGGCCGGGAATTTCCGCGCTGACCTGTACCATCGTCTGAGCGTGTTTCCGCTTACCGTGCCGCCGCTACGCGAGCGCGGTGACGATGTGGTGCTGCTGGCGGGTTTTTTCTGCGAACAATGTCGGTTACGAATGGACCTTTCCCGCGTGGTATTAAGCCCCGGCGCGCGAGCCCATCTGATGCGCTACGGCTGGCCGGGAAACGTGCGCGAACTGGAACATGCGATTCACCGCGCCGTAGTGCTGGCGCGGGCGACACGTTCGGGAGATGAGGTGGTGATCCACGCGCGGCATTTCGCATTGCAGGATGACACCGCCTCGTTCGTTACGCCCGCCGCGCCGGAAATGGCCCATGAGAACCTGCGGGAAGCAACAGAAGCGTTTCAGCGTCAGACTATCGCCCGCGCGCTGGAGCAGAATAACCGCAGCTGGGCGGCGTGCGCGCGAGCGCTGGAAATGGACGTCGCCAACCTGCACCGGCTGGCGAAACGTCTGGGACTCAAAGGTTAAATAATCCCGGCCTGGTAGAAATCCTGCAGGTTGATGGCGCCGCACAGCTTGCCGTGCTCATCCACCACCGGCGCGGCGGTGATTTTGCGTTTCATCAGCACCTCTTTGGCTTCGATGGCGCGGCTCTCGGCGTTCAGGGTCAGCCCGCCCCGGGTCATCGCTTCCGAAACCTGGGATTCCAGCTTGCCGCCGCCCACCAGCCAGCGGCGCAGGTCGCCGTCGGTAAACACGCCTTTAACGCTACCGGTTTCATCGCACACCGCTACCAGACCCAGCCCGGTGCGGCTCAGTTCCAGCATCGCATCCATTACGCTGGTGTTGAGTTTGACCTGCGGAATGGCCTCGTCGGTCCGCATCAGATGATGAACCTTATTGAGCAGTCGCGCACCGAGCGCGCCCGCCGGGTGCGAGCGGGCAAAATCTTCTTCGTTAAAGCCGCGTGCCTGCATTACCGCCATTGCCAGCGCGTCGCCCATCATCAGCGTATTTACGGTGCTGGAGGTGGGGGCGAGGTGCATCGGGCAGGCTTCGCGCTCAACGGAGATATCAAGCGTGGCCTTGGCCGCCAGTGCCAGCGGTGAGCGGGATTTACCGGTCATCGCCAGCAGCGCGACCGATTTTTCCTGCAGACGCGGGATGATGAGATCCAGCTCTTTGGCCGAACCGGAGTAGGAGATAAACAGCATCACGTCGCGGCTTTCAATCATCCCCAGATCGCCGTGCAGCGCTTCGGCCGGATGCACGAAGAATGCCGGTGTGCCGGTGCTGGCAAGCGTAGCGGCAATCTTTTTGCCGATATGACCGGACTTGCCGATCCCGGAGACCACCACTTTACCTTCGCACTGGATAATGGTGTTTGCCGCGCGCACAAAATCCTCGCCCAGACGTTCCGGCAGGCGGCTGGCTTCCTGCAGCTCCAGCATCAGGGTCTGGCGGCCTGCGTTTAACAGAAAATCACTCATCTCTCTCTCCGGTTACAATCACGTCGATCCCTTTCTCTTCCAGCGCTTTTTTGAACGCCGGGTCGATACCTGCGTCGGTAATGAGCTTATCGACGCTTTCAAGGCTGCAGACTATGTTGGGACTTTTACGGCCAAACTTCGACGAGTCTGCCATCAAAATCACTTCGCGCGCGGCGTTGCACATCGCTTTGCTGACGCTGAACACCTCGTTAAAGGTCGTCACGCCGGCGTTCAAATCGATACCGTCCGTGCCCATAAAGAGTTTATCAAAGCTGAAGTGTTCAAAGGCGTTTTCCGCCAGTTGACCGTGAAACGACGCAGATTTTTTACGGAACGTCCCGCCGGGCATCAGAATGGTTTGCTCGCTGTCGAACTCCGACAGGGCGTTGACGATGTGCAGACTGTTGGTCATCACCGTGATGTTGTTAAAGCGGCTGAGCATCGGGATCATCTGCAGCACGGTGCTGCCTGCATCAAGGATAATGGAGTCGCCATCATGGATAAATTTTACGGCGGCCTCGGCAATCAGCGCTTTCTGGTGAGTATTGATCAGCGTTTTGTGATCGATAGGCGGGTCGGCTTCATCTTTGTTGAGCATCACGCCGCCGTAGGTTCGGATGACTGCACCAGAGTTTTCGAGCAATACCAGATCCTTTCGTATTGTCGTGCCGGTGGTGTCAAAGTAGTGGGCCAGTTCTTCTACCGAGCATTTTCCCTGCTTTTGCAGATGCTCCAGAATGGCCGCCTGACGCTGACGTGGTTTCATAGGCGCTCAATTCCTTAGGTTGCGAAATGATAATTTCGCAAGCTTATCGCGTTCACAACGAAATTATCCATGTTTCAGATTAAGCGCTAATGATAGAGCATTCTGACAGAGCGAATCATGGGGAAAGATCACATCGGGTTGTAATTCCTGCAGCGATATCCCGTTAATCGCCTGGATTTTCGCCGGGCGGGCAAAAACGGTCATCCCGCGCATGATGAGGGAATCGCAGACCCTATTGTGTTCGTCCAGCGCAATGGCAACCACCACGCGCGGTTTGAAACGCCCGCCGGAACGCCCGACGCCCACGCGCCCTTTCTGACAAAGGGCATCAAACGCGCGGTTAAACTGGCGGATTTGCCAGCCGCCAAAGATCAGTTGGCACATCCAGGCGATGGCGGCGACGGTAATGAGTGCGGTAACCATACGAGCTCCTTGTTGTCCCCTCTCCCGAAGGAGAGGGGGATACGGGCATCAGCGTGTTCGATCAGAACATCACCTGCCCGCCGGTGACATTAATGGACTGCCCGGTGCAGTAAGAGGCTTTGGGGCTGGCATAAAACAGCAGCATGTTCAGCACGTCCTGATAATCGCAGCCGCGCTTCAGCGGCACTTTGTCGATGTAATACTGCTCCACTTCCTCCTCTTTCAGCCCGAGCTTGGTGGCATATTGTGGCAGCAGGGACTGGAACATCGGCGATTTCAGCAGGTTGCCCAGCATCAGCGAGTGAACGGTAATGCCATATTCGGCCAGATCGAGGGCCAGAGATTGCGTCAGCCCTACGCCGCCAAATTTCGCCGCGCTGTAACCGGAGTTGTGTTTGCTGCCCACTTTGCCCGATTTCGAGTTGATCTGGATGATGCGCCCCTGAATGCCATCGCGGATCATCAGACGGGAAAACTCGCGTGCGCAGAGGAAATAGCCCACCAGGTTAACCTGCAGGGAGCGGTCGAAATCCCCCAGTTCGAAATCGCTGATAAAGGCCGCTTTGGCTATCCCTGCGCTGTATACCAGCAGGTCGGTACGGCCAAAAATCTCGTCCACGCCGCGGGCCAGCGCCATTACGCTCTGCTCGCTGGTGGCATCAGCACCAAATCCGTAGGCCATCCCTTCACCCAATTCGGTGTTGATGGTGTCCGCCACGCGTGCGGCTTTTTCACTCTGAATATCCACTACCGCCACGCGGTAACCCTCTGCAGCAAGCCCACGGCAGAGGAACTCGCCTAAGGTTTGTCCCCCACCAATGACAACGGCAACCTGACTCATATCTTTCTCCTTAAATTACGCAACAAACTTCAACGTGCAGCCTGGGGTGACAGCCTGCGGAACCGGGCCATCCACATGAACCGTACCGGGATATTCCGCCTGCGGCTGGCCATCAAAACGCAAAGTGATATGGCCGAGCTCCCGCAGGTTTTGTTCGGCCACGTCGCCGACGGCGGTCACGGCGTAGCGCGCGTCACCCAACTCCAGCTGGCTCCCGGCCTTCAGCTCACCGTTCATCTCGCCGTGACAGTGGATAAAGCAAAACTCTTCGATATCCGCGGGCGCGCCTTCGCGGAAGGTAATCAGCATCTTGTCGCTGAGCGCATCGGCCGCGCTCTGGCCAATGCGGGTGATGGTGGTCTGGTAAATTACGGTCATCACAGGAACCTCTTATTGGTAAATAAAGCCGGAGACAAACCAGGCAATCAGCACCGTCGGTGCGCCGGTCAGGAAACGGCTGACCAGTACAGAGGGCACGCCAACGCGCACGGTGTCCTGGCGCGCTTCTGCCAGCGACAGCCCGACAGGAATGAAATCACACGCCGCCTGGGCGTTAATGGCAAACAGGGCGGGCAGAGCCAGATGCGGGGGAATGTTGCCAAGGCCAATCTGCACGCCAATCAGCACGCCGATAACCTGCGCAATGACCGCGCCTGGGCCGAGAAACGGCGACAGCAGCGGGAAGGAGCAGATCAGCGCCAGCGTCACCAGCCCTAGCGGGTGGCTCGCCAGCGGGGCGAGGCCATGGGCAATCCAGTCGCCCAGACCCGAGGCCATGATGATGCCGATCAGCGCCGAAACGAATGCCATAAACGGCAGAATGGTTTTCAGCACCGTGTCGATGGTGTCGCGCCCGGACTGGAACAGCACGGCCACGGCAGAGCCCATCCCCATTCCGACTTTTGCCAGCAGGCCGTCACTCTGTTCGGTGATTTTTTTACTCGTGTCGTAATCGCGCGGGGCCGCTTTCTGAGGGGCAGCAGACCCCTGTGCCAGGTGAATGTTTTCCTCTTTCACGCCGGAGACATAAATGTCCTCCAGGATGTACTGCGCCAGCGGACCTGATTTACCGGTGGAATGGATATTCACGGTAGGAATACGCCGCTTGGGGTAGATGCCGCAGCGCAGCGTGCCGCCGCAGTCAATCACCGCCACGCCAATTTCCGCTTCAGGCGGTTCGCCCTCTTTGAAGCCGTCGACCGCTTCCCAGCCGGTCAGCTCACGCAGTTTGTCGACAATGGCCGGACGTGTACCTGCGGTGATATAGACGATTTTTTTGCCTTCAGTGGCGTCGAATTCCAGCGGGCCGCCCCAGCCGCCCGTTCCTTTTTCAATGCGAATACGGCTCATGCTGCGGCTCCTGAAAGATGGACTTTCTGTTCAAGCTGGATACCCATTTTCTTCTCGAAAATGGCGGTGGTGAGGTCCGTGACCCAGCCGCGGAAAAAGTTGGTGACCAGACCGACCAGCAGATAACTCACCGCCAGCGGACCGAGCGGCAGGCCAAGCGTGGTCAGGCCGCTGGCAATGCCCAGATAGACAAACAGCTCGCCGGGGTTGATATGCGGGAACAGGCCATTCATGGAGTGGCAGCTGTAGGAGGCTGCGGCGTAATAGCTGGGTTTGTACTTTTCAGGCATAAAGCGGCCGAGGCTCAGCGTCATCGGGTTGCAAAAAACAAACGTACCGATGAAGGGCAGAACCAGGTAACGGGACAGCGGATTGCCGGCGCAGCGCTGGGCAAAGCGTTCAATGCGTTGCTGGCCGATAAAGTTAATCAGCGCGTTCATGATGACCAGCAGGCTAATCAGTAGGGGCAGGATCCCGGTCACCATGCCGGTGAACACTTCTCCGCCTTTCTGAAACAGCCCGATGAACCACTCGGCGCCGTGGGTGATGGTTTCTATCATTCTTCTCTCCTGTGGGGCTTTTTTGTTTTTGTATAACCGAGGCTAATAATAATCACTTTGAAAGGTTTTAAAGTGTTAATTAGATCTCACAATGAAAGGAAAATGGATTATTTTGAAAGTTAATTGCCGACGGGAGTCTTGGGTGGACGAAAATCGCACAGATTTGCGATGGGGAGCGTAAAGATTTGGTGGGGGAGGTGCGTACCACTTCCTTGAGGTGTTGCGGATGCTTTACCATACTGGGTTCTTATCGAACCCGTTAAATGGATGTCACATGTTCAAGCGTCGTTATGCAGCGTTGTTACCTGCGCTTATTCTGCTGTCTGCCTGTAGTAGCAAACCCAAGACCGAAGCCGTGCAGCAAACGGCTGGCGCGCCTTCCGGAGGATTCCTGCTGGAGCCGCAGCATAATATGATGCAGATGGGCGGCGACTTTGCGAATAACCCGGCGGCCGAGCAGTTCATCGATAAAATGGTGAGCAAACACGGTTTTGACCGCCAGCAACTGCATGAAATTCTGTCGCAGGCGAAGCGACTGGATTATGTTCTGCGTTTGATGGATCGCCAGGCACCGACGGCTCAGGTACCGACCGGGCCAAATGGCGCATGGCTGCGTTATCGCAAACAGTTCATTACGCCGGATAACGTGCAAAATGGCGTGGTCTTCTGGAACCAATACGAAGATGCGCTGAACCGTGCGTGGCAGGTGTATGGCGTACCGCCTGAAATCATCGTCGGGATTATCGGCGTGGAAACCCGCTGGGGCCGCGTGATGGGCAAAACCCGTATCCTCGATGCGCTGGCGACGCTCTCCTTCAACTACCCGCGTCGCGCTGAATATTTCTCGTCTGAGCTGGAAACCTTCCTGCTGATGGCGCGCAATGAACAAGATGACCCGTTAGATCTCAAAGGCTCGTTTGCCGGTGCGATGGGCTACGGCCAGTTTATGCCGTCCTCTTATAAGCAATATGCCGTCGACTTTAACGGAGATGGTCATATCAACCTGTGGGATCCGGTGGATGCCATCGGCAGCGTGGCAAACTACTTTAAAGCGCACGGCTGGGTGCCGGGCGGTCAGGTGGCGGTGCAGGCTAACGGCCAGGCACCAGGGCTTGAGAACGGCTTTAAAACCAACTACAGCGTTTCGCAGCTGGCCGCTGCAGGCTTAACGCCAACGCAGCCGCTGGGAAATACGCAACAGGCGAGCCTGCTGCGTCTGGATGTCGGTACGGGTTATCAGTACTGGTATGGGCTGCCTAACTTCTACACCATCACCCGCTATAACCACAGCACTCACTATGCGATGGCCGTATGGCAGCTGGGGCTGGCGGTGTCACAGGCGCGCGTGCCTGCCGCGTCGCCGTTCAGTCAGTAACGCTTGATGTTCAACCCTCGTCCGCCGGGAGAGGGTTGGGCTGATATCCAGAAACATTTCGCCACACTCCCGTTAATCTCCGCTCATTTACATCCGCATTATCTTTCATTATTGTTATGTTATAACATTTGATGTGGTGATGAGATGTCTACTTCCTTTTTTTCTCTGTCTGCGCCGGTCCGGCTTCTGATGGCGCTGGCGCTGATTGTCTTTATCGGGCTGGCCGTGTGCTGGGCGGTGGCATTGCCATGATTGTGATGAGTCAACTCACGGCGGGTTACGACCGCGAGCCGGTCACGCGTCCTCTTTCCGGGGTGATTGAATGCGGGAGCATGACCGCCATCCTCGGGGCCAACGGCTGCGGTAAATCAACGCTTCTGAAAACCCTCGCCGGGTTTATCCCGCCGGTAAGCGGCCGTTTTCACTGGCAGAAAAAACGCCCGGTAATGGGCTGGCTGGCACAGCGTCATGCCCTGGAGGCGCAATTTCCGCTAACCGTACAGGATGTGGTCAGCATGGGCTGCTGGCCTGAAACGTCGCTTTTTTCTGGCCTTCGCCGTGAAATGCGGCTGCGCATTGCCGGTGCGCTTGAGCGGGTGGGGCTTGGAACGATGGCGCTAACGACCATTGATGAGCTCTCCGGCGGTCAGTTTCAGCGCATGCTGTTCGCGCGGGTATTAGTGCAGCAGGCGCCGCTGGTCATGCTCGATGAGCCCTTTACCGGCGTTGATGAAGCTACCTGTAATGTGCTGATGGACCTGATGCTGGAAATGTATATGCAGGGGCAAACGGTGCTTGCGGTGTTGCACGACAGCGAGCGTGTATCGCGCCACTTCCCGCAGACGTTACGGCTGGACGCTGATATTCCCCAGTGGAAAACCGAGCGGGTGCGGGTGGCATGATCTGGCATATCTTTTTTCAGCCTTTTATTGAGTATGGCTTTATGCGCCGCGCGCTGGTGGTTTGCCTGGCGTTGTCCGTCAGTACCACTGCTCTGGGCGTTTTCCTTCAGCTGCGCCGGATGAGTCTGATGGGCGATGCCCTCTCTCACGCCATTTTGCCCGGTGTCGCGGTGGGGTATTTGCTCAGCGGTATGTCGCTGCTGGCCATGAGCGTGGGAGGCTTTATTGCCGGTATTACCGTGGCGCTGGTGGCCGGGCTGGTCAGCCGTCGAACGCCGCTTAAAGAGGACGCCAGTTTTGCCGGGTTCTATCTTGGTTCGCTGGCGCTGGGCGTCACGCTGGTATCACTGCGCGGTTCGAACGTCGATCTTCTGCACCTGTTGTTTGGCTCCATCCTGGCGGTGGATAACGATGCCGCGCTGTTTGTGGCAGGCGTTTGCATGTTCACCCTTATCACGCTGGCGATTTTCTACCGTGGGCTGGTGACCGAGGCCTTTGACACCGCCTGGCTGCAGGTAAACGCCCGCCATGTTCCCGGCTTATTACACGGCCTGTTTCTGGCGCTGCTGGTGCTTAACCTCGTTGCCGGTTTTCAGGTGCTTGGCACGTTGATGGCGGTCGGGCTGATGATGCTCCCTGCGGTAGCGGCACGCTGCTGGGCACGCACCTTACCCGGACTGCTATTGATGGCGGGTATCAGCGGTATTTTCTGCGCGTGGCTCGGACTCAGTCTCTCCTGGGCCGCCAGCCTGCCCGCGGGGCCGTCCATCGTGCTTACCGCCAGCGCGCTGTTCTTTATTTCCATTTTATTTGGCACGCGCAGCAGGCTGGCTGGCAGCCTGCGTGCGCTTTTTTAACGCAAGGGGAAACGATGAAACGTACGGGATTCGTAGTGGCGCTCGCGCTGGGGATGATGTCGCAAACGGTGATGGCGAAAACGCTCAATGTGGTGACCAGCTTTTCCATTCTGGGGGATATGACCCGGGAGGTGGGCGGTGACCATGTGAACGTCACGACGCTGGTGGGGCCGGACGGCGATCCGCATACCTTCGAGCCCTCGCCAAAAGATAGCGCGGCGCTAAGCAAGGCAGATGTTGTGGTGGTCAATGGTCTGGGACTGGAAGGGTGGCTGGATCGCCTGGTGAAAGCCTCCGGGTTCAAAGGCCAACTGGTGGTGGCGTCGCGTGGTGTGCAGACGCATACCCTCGAAGAAGAGGGCAAAACCGTCACTGACCCGCACGCCTGGAACAGCGCGGCGAACGGGGCGCTGTACGCGCAAAATATTCTCAACGGGCTGGTGAAAGCCGACCCAGAAGATAAAACCGCGCTGGAAGCGACCGGAAAACCGTACATCGCGCAGCTTAAGCAGCTGGATAGCTGGGCCAAAACGCGTTTTAGCCAGATCCCGCTGGTGAAACGTAAAGTGTTGACCAGCCATGACGCGTTCGGCTATTTCAGCCGCGCCTACGGGGTGACGTTTATGGCGCCCCAGGGGTTGTCGTCAGAGAGCGAGGCCAGCGCGGCACAGGTTGCTGAGATCATTAATCAGATTAAAGCGGACGGCGTGAAAAGCTGGTTTATGGAAAACCAGCTCGACCCGCGGCTGGTTAAACAGATTGCTACAGCCACCGGCGCGCAGCCGGGAGGCGAGCTTTACCCGGAAGCGCTCTCGGCAAAAGGGGGCGTGGCAGAGACCTACGTTAAGGCGTTCCGCCACAATGTGGATACCCTCGCTGACAGCATGAAATAATCCTCGCCACCGCCGGTGCGCTCGCATCGGCTTTTTTCTGAAGCCCCCTCGTAAATCCTGCAGCGCATCCCCATATCTGACGAGAAAGTGCTATCTTGTGCTGCATGTTTTTCTAAGGCCTGGAGCGAGAATGACTGACCATGAATTGATGCAGCTTAGCGAAGTGGTAGGGCTGGCGCTTAAGCAACGCGGGGCGACCCTCACCACCGCGGAGTCCTGCACCGGCGGCTGGGTGGCGAAAGCGATTACCGATATTGCCGGCAGTTCCGCCTGGTTTGAACGTGGTTTTGTGACCTACAGTAATGAAGCTAAAGCGCAAATGATCGGCGTGCGGGAATCTACGCTCGAACAGCATGGCGCGGTCAGCGAGCCGGTGGTGATTGAGATGGCTATTGGTGCGCTCAAAGAGGCGCGCGCGGATTATGCAATATCGATTAGCGGCATCGCGGGCCCGGACGGGGGCAGTGACGTGAAGCCTGTCGGCACCGTCTGGTTTGGTTTTGCTACCGCCAGAGGAGAAGGGATCACCCGCCGGGAGTGCTTTAGCGGCGATCGCGAAAGCGTGCGTCGTCAGGCAACCGTTTATGCGTTAAAAACGCTCTGGCAACAATTTCTACAAAATACTTGATACTGTATGACCATACAGTATAATTGCACCAACAGAACAGAAATCCACGGTGAAGCACAGTCGCTTCTCCCGGCATGACAGGAGTAATAATGGCTATCGACGAAAACAAACAGAAAGCGTTGGCGGCAGCACTGGGCCAGATCGAAAAGCAATTCGGTAAAGGCTCCATCATGCGCCTGGGTGAAGACCGTTCCATGGATGTGGAAACTATCTCCACCGGTTCGCTTTCTCTGGATATCGCGCTGGGCGCTGGCGGCCTGCCAATGGGCCGTATCGTAGAAATCTACGGGCCCGAGTCCTCAGGTAAAACAACCCTGACGCTGCAGGTTATCGCTGCGGCACAGCGTGAAGGTAAAACCTGTGCGTTTATCGATGCCGAGCACGCGCTGGACCCTGTTTATGCTCGTAAGCTGGGCGTTGATATCGACAACCTGCTGTGTTCTCAGCCGGACACCGGTGAGCAGGCGCTGGAAATTTGTGACGCGCTGGCCCGTTCCGGTGCGGTTGACGTTATCGTGGTCGACTCCGTTGCCGCTCTGACGCCAAAAGCTGAAATCGAAGGCGAAATTGGTGACTCTCACATGGGCCTCGCGGCACGTATGATGAGCCAGGCAATGCGTAAGCTGGCCGGTAACCTGAAGCAGTCCAACACGCTGCTGATCTTCATCAACCAGATCCGTATGAAAATTGGTGTGATGTTCGGTAACCCGGAAACCACTACCGGTGGTAACGCGCTGAAATTCTACGCGTCTGTCCGTCTGGATATCCGCCGTATCGGCGCGGTGAAAGAAGGTGAAAACGTGGTGGGTAGCGAAACCCGCGTGAAGGTTGTGAAGAACAAAATCGCAGCGCCGTTCAAACAGGCTGAATTCCAGATCCTCTACGGTGAAGGTATCAACTTCTACGGCGAACTGGTTGACCTGGGCGTGAAAGAGAAGCTGATTGAAAAAGCGGGCGCATGGTACAGCTACAACGGCGACAAGATTGGTCAGGGTAAAGCAAATGCAATCTCCTGGCTGAAAGAGAACCCGGCTGCGGCGAAAGAAATTGAGAAGAAAGTGCGTGAGCTTCTGCTGAACAACCAGGACGGTACGCCTGATTTCGTGGTGGATAACGCGGGTGCTGAAGAAACCAACGAAGATTTCTAATTCTCTCGTTTAAAGATGAAGGGCTGCTAATGCGGCCCTTTTTGCATTTCTGAATCAGCAGGTTTTTTATGAGTGAATCGACTTCACGCCGCCCTGCCTATGCACGCTTACTGGACCGTGCGGTACGCATTCTTGCCGTCCGTGACCACAGCGAACAGGAGTTGCGGCGAAAACTGTCGGCCCCCGTCATGAGTAAAAACGGGCCGGAAGAGATTGATGCGACTGCGGAAGATTACGACCGCGTCATTGCCTGGTGCTATGAGCACCGCTATCTGGATGACGAGCGTTTCGCTTCCCGGTTTCTTGCCAGCCGTGGCCGCAAAGGATATGGCCCCGCGCGTATCCGCCAGGAGCTGAACCAGAAAGGGGTCGCCCGTGAAACCATTGAAAAGGCCATGCGCGAATGCGACACAGACTGGTGCGCGCTGGCAAAAGAACAGGCCATTCGCAAGTACGGCGAACCCTTGCCACGTGAATTTTCAGAAAAAGTTAAAATCCAGCGCTTTTTGCTCTACCGCGGCTTTCTGATGGAAGATATTCAGGATATCTGGCGTAATTTTGCGGATTGAACGCATGCGGGATTTTACTTCCCACTAAAGAAAACTTATCTTATTCCCACTTTTTCCAGTAGCTGGTCTGTCCAACGTTTTACCGATACAGGCTTGCTACGACATTTCGTTAGCTTGATTTCAGGATAATTATGAGCAAGAGCACCGCTGAGATCCGTCAGGCGTTTCTCGATTTTTTCCATAGTAAGGGACATCAGGTAGTTGCCAGCAGCTCCCTGGTACCGAACAACGATCCGACTCTGCTGTTTACCAACGCCGGGATGAACCAGTTCAAGGATGTGTTCCTTGGTCTCGACAAACGTAATTATTCCCGCGCCACAACCTCACAGCGTTGCGTGCGTGCGGGCGGTAAACACAACGACCTGGAAAACGTCGGTTACACCGCGCGTCACCACACGTTCTTCGAAATGCTGGGTAACTTCAGCTTCGGCGACTACTTCAAACACGATGCCATTCAATATGCGTGGGAACTGCTGACCGGTGAAAACTGGTTCAACCTGCCGAAAGATCGTCTGTGGGTTACCGTCTATGAAACCGATGACGAAGCCTACGAAATCTGGGAAAAAGAGGTTGGTATCCCGCGCGAGCGTATTATTCGCATCGGTGATAACAAAGGCGCACCTTATGCGTCTGACAACTTCTGGCAGATGGGCGATACCGGTCCTTGCGGTCCGTGCACCGAGATCTTCTACGATCACGGCGACCACATCTGGGGTGGTCCTCCAGGCAGCCCGGAAGAAGACGGCGATCGCTACATTGAGATCTGGAACATCGTCTTCATGCAGTTCAACCGTCAGGCTGACGGTACGATGGAGCCGCTGCCGAAACCGTCCGTTGATACCGGTATGGGTCTGGAGCGTATCGCGGCTGTTCTGCAGCACGTTAACTCCAACTACGAAATTGACCTGTTCAGCACCCTGATTAAAGCCGTTGCGCAAGTGACGGGTGCAACCGATCTGAACAACAAATCGCTGCGCGTTATTGCAGACCATATCCGTTCCTGCGCGTTCCTGATTGCCGACGGCGTGATCCCGTCGAATGAAAACCGTGGCTATGTACTGCGTCGTATCATTCGTCGTGCTATCCGTCACGGCAACATGCTGGGCGCTAAGGACACCTTCTTCTATAAACTCGTTGGGCCACTGATTGGCGTGATGGGCGCAGCCGGTGATGAGCTGAAACGTCAGCAGGCGCAGGTTGAGCAGGTTCTGAAAACGGAAGAAGAGCAGTTTGCTCGTACTCTGGAGCGCGGACTGGCGTTGCTGGATGAAGAGCTGGCGAAACTTAAGGGCGATACGCTGGACGGCGAAACCGCTTTCCGCCTGTACGACACCTACGGTTTCCCGGTTGACCTGACGGCGGACGTTTGCCGTGAGCGCAACATTAAAGTGGACGAAGCAGGCTTTGAAGCCGCAATGGAAGAGCAGCGCCGCCGTGCGCGCGAGTCCAGCGGTTTTGGTGCTGACTATAACGCGATGATCCGCGTTGATGGCGCATCAGAATTCAAAGGCTACGAAAATCTGGAACTGACTGGCAAAGTGACCGCCCTGTTTGTTGACGGTAAAGCCGTAGACAGCATCAACGCGGGTCAGGATGCGGTTGTCATTCTGGACAAAACGCCGTTCTACGCGGAATCCGGCGGCCAGGTTGGCGATAAAGGCGAACTGAAAGGCAACGGTTTCAGCTTCAGCGTAAGCGACACGCAGAAATACGGTCAGGCGATTGGCCATCAGGGCAAACTGACTGCCGGTTCTCTGAAAGTGGGCGAGGGTGTCCAGGCGAACGTTGATGAAGCTCGTCGTGCGCGCATTCGTCTGAACCACTCAGCTACGCACCTGATGCACGCTGCCCTGCGTGAAGTTCTGGGAACGCACGTTGCACAGAAAGGTTCTCTGGTTAATGATAAAGTGCTGCGCTTCGACTTCTCTCATTTTGAAGCGATGAAGCCGTCAGAAATCCGCGCGGTGGAAGATCTGGTGAATGCGCAGATCCGTCGTAACCTGCCAATCGAAACCCATATCATGGATCTCGAGGCGGCGAAGAAGAAAGGCGCGATGGCACTGTTCGGCGAGAAATACGACGACCGCGTTCGCGTGCTGAGCATGGGCGACTTCTCGACTGAGCTCTGCGGCGGGACGCATGCCTCCCGTACCGGCGACATTGGTCTGTTCCGCATTGTTTCCGAATCAGGAACGGCGGCGGGCGTGCGTCGTATTGAAGCGGTAACCGGTGAAGGCGCGATTGCCAGCCTGCATGCGCAGAGCGATCAGCTGCACGACATCGCGCAGTTGTTGAAAGGTGATAGCCAGAACCTGGGCGAGAAAGTGCGCGTTGCGCTGGATCGTACGCGTCAGCTGGAAAAAGAGCTGCAGCAGCTGAAAGAGCAGGCTGCGGCGCAGGAGAGTGCAAACCTCTCCAGCAAAGCTGTAGACATTAAAGGCGTCAAACTGCTGGTCAGCGATCTGGCGGGCGTTGAGCCTAAGATGCTGCGTACTATGGTCGACGATCTGAAGAACCAGCTCGGTTCCACAGTTATCGTGCTGGCGACAGTGGCAGAAGGTAAGGTTTCTCTGATTGCGGGCGTCTCTAAGGATGTGACCGACCGCGTAAAAGCAGGGGAACTGATTGGTATGGTCGCCCAGCAGGTGGGCGGTAAGGGTGGCGGTCGTCCGGACATGGCGCAAGCCGGTGGTACGGATGCGGCGGCACTTCCTGCGGCATTGGCCAGTGTTGAAAGCTGGGTGAGCGCGAAACTGTAATAACTACAAAGCACAAGCAGACGCCATAGCGGTAACGTTATGGCGTCTTGTTCACTGCGCTATCGATAACGATAAAGTCAGGTTGAGTTTGTGTATATCGGCTAAACTTACGTTTAACAGAATGTGATGCCGTGACTGCTTACACTTTACGTGTTTGTCATCGCTTACTTTTTGGCGTTATATGATGGATAATGCCGGGATACAAGAGACCCGACTCTTTTAATCTTTCAAGGAGCAAAGAATGCTGATTCTGACTCGTCGAGTTGGTGAGACCCTCATGATTGGGGATGAGGTCACCGTGACAGTTTTAGGGGTAAAGGGTAACCAGGTACGTATTGGTGTAAACGCTCCTAAAGAAGTATCTGTCCACCGTGAAGAGATCTACCAGCGTATCCAGGCTGAAAAATCCCAGCAGTCCAGTTACTGATATTGTCGCGTCTCGCTGTCGGGCGAGACGCAACCTCTCCCGCCATTTTTCCTGCTTAAAGTTACCGTTTAATTTCAATCGCTCTGTTTTTAACCACTCTCTTACCCTTAACTCGCCTCAACATTACTATTCTGTCATCAGTTTTCTGAGAAGATGCCTGCAAAATCCGCTTATAAAACACCCTCTTTGCAGCTTTTGCATGCGAATTGCGTGTGATTTGTGCAAACGATAAAAGCTTTTGGAAAATTGTTTGACTTATAAGTCCCAGAAAGTAATATATGCGCCACGCAGCGACGAGAAGCTCTTAATGAGTTACTCGGAGCACTCGAAAGAGGCGTTGTGTGGTGAGGTGGCCGAGAGGCTGAAGGCGCTCCCCTGCTAAGGGAGTATGCGGTCAAAAGCTGCATCCGGGGTTCGAATCCCCGCCTCACCGCCATTTTGCATCCGTAGCTCAGCTGGATAGAGTACTCGGCTACGAACCGAGCGGTCGGAGG
>NZ_JASCAN010000004.1:105970-201295 GCF_029967775.1 Enterobacter sp. V89_11
TTAGCAACGGCCCGAAGGGCGAGGCGCAGCCGAGTAATCCTCCCGGATGCACCATCTTCTTTTCTGTACCACTCTCTTTCTCCCTGGTTATTCCTTCGACGTTCCGTCAGCAATCATTTCTCTTTGAGCGACAAAAACCACCGTTTACGATAAAGTAATGCTTTGTTAATCGTTTAGCGAGAGCACGATGTACGCACAGTATGACGGTTTGATCTTCGATATGGATGGCACTCTCCTGGATACCGAACCCACGCATCGTCAAGCCTGGACTGATGTCCTTGCTCGTTACGGTATGCGTTTCGATCTTCAGGCGATGATCGCCCTCAACGGAGCCCCAACCTGGCGTATAGCGCAGGCCGTGATTGAACGTAATCATGCCGATCTCGACCCGCACCTTCTGGCCCGTGAAAAAACCGATGCGGTAAAAGCGATGCTTTTAGATACCGTGCACCCGTTACCGTTAATTGACGTCGTAAAAGCATGGCACGGGCGTCGTCCTATGTCCGTTGGCACGGGCAGTGAAAGCGCTATTGCGGAAGCGCTGCTCACCCATCTTGGCCTGCGTCATTATTTCTCTGCGGTGGTTGCCGCCGATCATGTTCAAAATCACAAGCCCGCACCGGACACTTTCCTGCGTTGTGCAGAACTGATGGGTGTGCCTGCGGTGAAATGTGTTGTGTTCGAAGATGCTGATTTTGGTATTCAGGCCGCGCGCGATGCCGGGATGGATGTTGTGGACGTCCGCTTACTGTGAGTGACGCGCTGTCACTTTTATCATTATTCGCCAGCAGTTTTTTAAGCGCCACGCTCTTGCCGGGAAATTCGGAAGTAGTGCTGGTGGCGATGCTGTTGTCTGGCGTGAGTCAGCCCTGGTTGCTCGTGTTAATAGCAACAATGGGTAATAGCTTTGGAGGGCTGACTAACGTTATTCTTGGGCGTTTCTTTCCGCTGCGTGAAAAATCGCGCTGGCAGGAAAAGGCAGTCGGCTGGCTAAAACGCTATGGCGCTGCCACGCTGTTATTAAGCTGGATGCCTGTAATAGGTGATTTACTGTGCCTGCTGGCGGGATGGATGCGCATCTCCTGGGGGCCAGTGCTCTTTTTTTTGTGCCTTGGCAAGGCGTTGCGCTATGTTCTCGTGGCATGGGCAACACTACAGGGTATGACGTGGTGGCACTAATTGGTGGAATGAATACGCGACCTTCAATCGTCAACCATTACAATTATGCTGAGTAACAATACTTTGACAGGCGGGAGGTCAATTTGATCCCGGACGTATCTCAGGCGCTGGCCTGGCTGGAAAATCACCCTCAGGCACTGAAGGGTATTCAGCGTGGTCTTGAGCGTGAAACGCTGCGCGTTAACGCGGACGGTAGCTTAGCGACAACGGGTCACCCGAAGGCGTTAGGCTCGGCGCTGACACATAAATGGATCACAACCGATTTCGCTGAAGCGCTGCTGGAATTCATCACGCCAGTGGATGGTGATATTGATCATATGCTAACGATTCTGCGCGACATCCATCGCTACACTGCCCGCAATCTGGGTGATGAGCGTATGTGGCCGCTCAGCATGCCGTGCTATATCGAACAAGGCCAGGAGATTGAACTGGCGCAATACGGCACGTCAAATATCGGTCAGCTGAAAACGCTCTATCGTGAGGGGCTGAAAAACCGCTACGGTGCGTTGATGCAGACCATTTCTGGCGTGCATTACAATTTCTCTTTACCCATGGCGTTCTGGCAGGCGAAGTGCGGCGAAACGGATAAAGACGCGATCTCCGCGGGTTATTTCCGCCTGATCCGCAACTACTATCGTTTTGGCTGGGTCATTCCGTATCTGTTTGGGGCATCGCCTGCGATATGCTCGTCATTCCTGCAGGGGAAACCGACCACGCTGCCGTTCGAGAAGACAGAGTGTGGAATGTACTATCTCCCGTACGCCACCTCCCTGCGTCTTAGCGATCTGGGTTATACCAATAAGTCGCAAAGCAATCTCGGTATTACGTTTAACGAATTGCACGAATATGTGGCAGGATTGAAGCGGGCGATCAAAACGCCGTCGGAAGAGTACGAGAAAATCGGCCTCGAAAAAGACGGTAAGCGCCTGCAGATTAACAGCAACGTGCTGCAGATTGAAAATGAACTGTACGCGCCTATTCGTCCGAAGCGCGTCACGCGCAGCGGTGAAACCCCGTCGGATGCACTGCAGCGCGGCGGGATTGAATACATAGAAGTGCGCTCGCTGGATATCAACCCGTTCTCACCCATCGGCGTTGATGAGCAGCAGGTTCGCTTCCTGGATCTGTTTATGGTCTGGTGCGTACTGGCGGATGCGCCGGAAATGAGTTCAGAGGAACTGCTCTGTACCCGTACCAACTGGAACCGCGTGATTCTGGAAGGGCGCAAGCCGGGTCTGACGCTGGGTATTGGCTGCGAGACAGCGCAGTTCCCGCTGACGAAAGTGGGTAAGGATCTGTTCCGCGACCTGAAGCGTGTTGCCCGGACCATGGACAGCATTGACGGTGGGGAAGCCTATCAAAACGTCTGCGACCAGCTGGTTGAATCGTTTGATAACCCGGAACTGACGTTCTCAGCGCGTATTCTGCGTTCTATGATTGATCAGGGTATTGGCGGCACCGGGCGTTCGCTCTCTGCGGAATACCGCGAGATGCTGAAGCAGGAGCCGTTAGAGATTCTGAGTGAAGCCGATTTTGTGGCGGAACGAGACGCGTCTGTCGTGCGTCAAAAAGAGGTTGAAGCGGCGGATACGGAGTCGTTTGAGGCGTTTCTGGCGAAACAGGCTTAACAGAAAAGAAAAAGGCCACATCGCTGTGGCCAAAATATACATCTCTGAATTCAGGGATGATGATAACAAATGCGCGTCTTTCATATACTCAGACGTGCATTTTGTAGAAGAGTTCAGTTTATTTTAAAAAAAATCACTATCGGAGGTGACGTATGCCGTTATTAGATAGCTTTACTGTCGACCATACCCGTATGGAAGCACCTGCAGTACGTGTGGCGAAGACCATGCACACCCCGCACGGCGACACGATCACCGTATTCGATCTGCGCTTCTGCGTGCCCAACAAAGAAGTGATGCCAGAGAAAGGCATTCACACCCTGGAGCACCTGTTTGCCGGGTTTATGCGTGACCACCTGAACGGTAATGGCGTTGAGATCATCGATATCTCTCCGATGGGTTGCCGTACCGGTTTCTACATGAGCCTGATTGGTCAGCCTGAAGAGAAACGCGTCGCGGATGCCTGGAAAGCGGCAATGGAAGATGTGCTGAAGGTGAAAGAGCAGAACCAGATCCCTGAGCTGAACGTATATCAGTGCGGAACTTACCAGATGCACTCTCTGGAAGAAGCCCAGGAGATCGCGCGTCATATCATCGAGCGTGACGTTCGCGTAAACAGCAACGAAGCGCTGGCGCTGCCAAAAGAAAAACTGCAGGAACTGCACATCTAGTGCACCTTTTCCCTCTCCCTCAGGGAGAGGGTAGGGTGAGGGGTGTTTAACCTCATGACCACAACCTCAACCTTCTCCTTTACCCATCGCCCACTTGTTCCTTATGCCCATGATTACCTTCATGGCGACAGCGAGCCGTGGCATCAGCACGACTGCGCGCAATTGCTGCACACCCTGAGTGGGGTGGTGAGAGTCGATACCGCATCAGGTTGTTGGGTGGTGCCGCCCGGACGCGGCGTCTGGCTACCCGCGGGCACTCCGCACTCTTTGCGTATTACCGGCAACGTTGCGGCGCGCACGTTGTTTATCGATCCCCTGGCGCGAGCCGATCTTCCGGCAACCTGTCAGATAGTCCAGATCTCCGGTCTGTTACGCGAACTTATCCTCACCTCGCTGACGCTTGAGGCGTCCTACTCGCCTGGCAGTCGTGATGAGCGCGTATATGAGCTCATTCTGGATGAAATCCGCACGTTGCGGGTGCTGCCGTTTCACCTGCCTGAGCCGGAAAGCGAGCCGTTGCGTACCCTTTGCCAGCAGATCCGGCTGTTGCCGGGGGAAAGCTGGGGCAGCATGCAGGCCGCAAACACGCTTGGTATGAGTGAACGTACGATGAACCGCCATTTTAAGCAGCAGACGGGGTTAAGCTACGGTGAGTGGCTAAGAAGGGCGCGCCTGCTGGAAGCGCTGCTGCGCCTGGGACAAGGTCAGCCAGTGCTACGCGTGGCGCTGGATCTGGGCTACGGCAGCCACAGTGCCTTTACGGCGATGTTTCGCCGGGTGATGGGGATATCACCCAGCGATTATTTCAAAGACAGCTAGCTGACAGCATTGAACAGGGCCTGAAGAGACGCGCGGGCCACGTCGCTGTCAATGCCGACGCCCCAGCGGCTGCTACCATCCTGAAACAGACAGCGGATATACGCCACCGAGCGGCTGTCGCTGCGCTCCCCAAGCGTATGTTCGTGATAGTCCTTAATCACAAACGGGGTCGTGACCCAGCGGCTTATACCATTGGCCGCCGCGGATAACAGCCCGTTGCCTTGCCCCTCCAGCTGGCGCATCCCGCCCTGCGTCGTGACGCTTGCCGTCAGATGTAACTGCCCGTCCTGCTGGCTGTCGCTACGGTAAGCGTGCAGGGCAAAGCCTGGCGTCTCTACCAGCCCATAACGTGTGCGGAACAGTTGCCACAGCGCATGCTGCGTCATCTCTTTACCGTGCTGGTCGGTTTCCTGCTGTACGTGCTGGCTAAAGTCCTGCTGCAGGGCGCGGGGTAATTTCAGACCATGGTTTTGTTCAATAAGCCACGCGCTGCCGCTTTTTCCTGACTGGCTGTTAACCCGGATCACCGCTTCGTAGGTGCAACCAATATCCTGTGGGTCAACCGGCAGATAGGGCATCTCCCAGCGTTCGTCAGGCTTGCGGGCATCAAAGCCTTTCTTGATGGCATCCTGATGCGAACCTGAAAATGCGGTATACGCCAGCCGTCCTGCCCACGGATGGCGCGGATGCACCGGCAGCTGGTTGCAGGTTTCTACCACCTCCACCACGTGATTCATGTCGCTAAAGTCCAGATTCGGGCTAATCCCCTGGCTGTAGAGGTTCATCGCCAGCGTGACCAGGCAGACGTTACCGGTTCGTTCGCCGTTACCAAACAGACACCCTTCGACACGGTCTGCACCGGCCATCAGGGCCAGCTCCGCGCTGGCGACACCGGTGCCGCGGTCGTTATGCGGATGGACGCTGATGCAGACATCGCTGCGGCGGCTGAAATGACGGCAGAAATACTCAATCTGATCGGCATACACATTCGGTGTACTGACCTCAACGGTGGCCGGTAAGTTGATCACCATCGGGCGTTCGGCGCACGGCTGCCAGATGTCTGCCACGGCTTCGCAAATCTCCAGCGCAAAGTCCGGCTCGGTAAAGCAGAAAGTTTCCGGAGAGTATTCGTATTGCCAGCGGGTGGCGGGATTCTCTTCGCACAGCGTGCGGATAAGACGCGTGGAACGGGTCGCCAGCTCAACGATTTGCGCTTTCTCCATGCCGAACACCAGGCGGCGGAACAGCGGGGCGGTGGCGTTATACAGGTGTACGGTGGCCTGCTTCGCCCCGCGCAGCGACGCAAAGGTACGCAGGATAAGGTCTTCACGCGCCTGGGTTAATACCTGAATGGTGACGTCATCCGGAATGCGGTTTTCGTCGATCAACTGACGCACAAAATTGAAGTCCGTCTGCGAGGCAGAGGGGAAAGCGACTTCGATTTCTTTGAATCCGCAACGCAGTAACAGCGCCCAGAACTGCAGTTTGCGGTTGCTGTCCATTGGCTCGGCAAGGGCCTGATTACCGTCGCGTAAATCGGTGGAAAGCCAGCGCGGCGCCTGCGTGAGGCGTTGCTCAGGCCAGCGGCGATCGGGCAGGGAAATAGCAGGTTGAGGTTGGTATTTGTCGGAAGGTGTTTTCAGCATGGTGCGCTCCTGTTGTCTTTTCACTATCGTGAATCGATTTCAGGAGCGCTGCTTTATCGTTACTGACAATCGCTGTCGCGATCTGGACACCGCACGTTAGTGCGCACCGCCGCCACCGCCTCCGGCGCCAAACGGTGGTCGGGCAAACCATACCAGTCCCAGCAGGATGATAAAGATCCCCGCCGATATCCAGAATATCTCGTTTGCCGAGATAATCAGACCCTGGTTGGTGATCTGCTGGGCGATCCAGCCGGATGCCTGCTGCTCCGTCATTCCCATTTCCTGAAGCTGACTGTACATCTGCTGCGAGTTAGGGTTAAACGGGTTCACCGCTTCGGTCAATTGCGCATGGTGCATCGACTCGCGGTTGGTCCAAAGGGTCGTGGTGATCGACGTCCCGATGGAGCCTGCCAGCGTACGCGTAAAGTTCGACAGGCTTGATGCCGCCGCCATGCGCTCTGGCGGCAAGCCGGAAAGCGTAATGGTTGTCAGCGGCATAAAGAAGCACGCCACGGCGAAGCCCTGAATGAACTGCGGCCATGCGGATGCGCCAAAGTCCATGCCCGGCTCGAACGTATACGCGCGCCAGTAGAAGCACACCGCGTACATGATAAAGCTGAAGGTCACCAGCCTGCGCATGTCGAGCTTGTGAGCGAAGCGGCCGATAATCGGCGACAGCAGGACCGGAATTAACCCCACTGGCGCAGAAGCCAAACCTGCCCAGGTTGCGGTGTAGCCATATACCTCCTGCAACAGCTGCGGCAGCAGAACGATTGCGCCGAAGTAGAGCATGTAGGCCAGGCTGATACACAGGCAGCCGATGGTGAAGTTTCGCGACTTAAACAGCGAGAGATCGACGATTGGGTTATCGTCCGTCAGCTCCCAGACGATCAGGAAGCTCAGCGATATCACCGCGACAACGGTCAGGATGATAATCTCTGTCGAGTTAAACCAGTCCAGCTCTTTACCCTGATCGAGCATCACCTGCAGGCTACCGATCCCGACCACCAGCAGCGCCAGGCCAATGGCGTCAATTCGCCGCTGCTCTGTTCGGGTTTCGCGACCGCGCAGCGTTTGCAGGGTCAGCATCACCACCAGCGCCCCAATCGGCACGTTGATGAAGAAGATCCAGCCCCAGTGGTAGTTGTCGCTGATATAGCCGCCGAGGATAGGCCCGCAAATCGGTGCGACAATCACCGTCATTGACCACAGCGCCAGCGCGATAGAGCGCTTAGCGGGCGGATAGTTGTTCAGCAGCAAACTCTGCGACAGCGGAATCAGCGGCCCGGCCACAATCCCCTGAATGACGCGGAAGATGATCAGCATCGTCAGGCTGTTGGACATACCGCACGCCCAGGAGGCGAGCACGAACAATACCGTTGACCACAGGAACAGCTTCACTTCACCGACGCGCTTCGCCAGCCAGCCGGTGATAGGGATGGAGATGGCGTTTGCCACCCCAAACGAGGTAATGACCCAGGTCCCCTGGCTCAGTGACGAGCCAAGGTTACCGGCGATGGTTGGGATCGCCACGTTTGCGATGGTAGAGTCCAGCACCTGCATGAATGTCGCCAGCGACAGCGCAATGGTCATGATAACCAGTTGCGCCCCCTCCAGCGGTTTTTGCGGCTTTTGCTGTTGCATAACGCTCACCTTCGGATTAACCGGCGTTTGCCTTCACGATGTCATCGATCAGTTTATTGACCGGATCGAGGCTAATTTCACGGGCGTTACTTTCATAAGCCGGGGTGCTGCGCACCTGACTTGCCAGGATCTGACCATCGCGGTTGGCGGTATCAACCGTTACCAGCGTAGAGAGGCCAATACGCAACGGATGGTCCGCCAGCTGTTTTGCATCCAGTTCGATACGTACAGGCAAGCGCTGAACCACTTTGATCCAGTTCCCGGTGGCGTTTTGCGCTGGCAACAGGGAGAAGGCACTGCCGGTCCCCATATCCAGGCCGACCACTTTCCCGGTGTACTTCACGTCATCACCGTAAATATCGCTGATCACCGTCGCGGTCTGGCCGATACGCATATGGGCAAGCTGCGTCTCTTTAAAGTTCGCATCAACCCACAGGTTGTCCGCCGGAACGACCGCCATCAGCGGCGTGGTTGGGCTAATTTGGGCGCCAGGCTGGACGGAACGACGAGAGACGTAGCCGGTCATCGGGCTGACAATTTTAGTACGCTGCAGGGCAAGCCACGCGTTGCGCACGTCGGTGGCAGCCTGTTGCACGGCAGGCTGGTTTTCCAGGCTGGTGCCCAGCACCATCGCCTGGTTGGCGTTGTACTGTTGAATCGCCACGTCCAGCTGCGCCTGTGCGCTGGCAACGGCATCACGCGCGTGCTGCAGCTCTTCACGGCCAATCAGGTTGGCAGTGCCGAGGGGAACGCGACGGTTCAGGTCGCTCTGCGCCTGCGCCAGTGCGGTTTTCTGCACGTCGATGTTGGCCTGCAGCTGCTTGCTGTTGATCATCAGCTGGCGGGTCTGACGGACGCTGGAGGCCAGCGCGGTCTGGGCTTTTTCAAAAGCCTGTTGGGCGTCGGTCGGATCGAGCGTGACCAATACATCCCCTTTTTGCACAAAATCGGTGTTATCAGCCCAGACTTTCGTCACGCTGCCCGATACCTGCGCCATAATTTGTACCTGGTTCCCTGCCACGTATGCATCGTCTGTCTCTTCAGCATGACGCAATACTAAAAACCAATAGATCCCATATGCCACGGCAATAATAATAAAGAGCAATGTCAGTACAATAAGGGCGCTTTTGCGTTTGCCCTTTTTATTGACCGGTTGCTGCGGGGTAGTGCTCTCCGCATTTGCGCTCATTGTTGTTCTCCACGATCTTCTTATTTTCACATCGGCTGAGCCGAGCTGTTGTCAGAAAGGCCAGCAGTGTGACGTGCTGGCCTGTCGGTTTTCTTATGAGTCTGGGATTGTTGAGCGTGTTGTCGCGTTAGCGCAGCGCCTCTAGAACAGCGCCGTCTTCATCCATCTGGTCCAGACGGGTCAGCAGCTTGCGAGTAATGTGCTCAAGCTGGTCGCGCTCGGTGGTGCTGAGGGCAGACCACAGTTGATGCAGGCAATTATGCTGAGGTGGCAGCACCTCACGCAGGAATTGGTGACCTTTGTCGGTCAGCTGCAGATGCAGGCAGCGGCGATCGTTATCGCTTTCACGGCGTTCAATCCAGCCGCGTTTTTCCAGTTCATCGGCAATACGGGTGGCATTAGTACGGGATGAACCCAGCGCGCAGCTCAGCTCTGACGGCTGAATGCTGTGATTTTCCTGAGACTCCAGCGTAATTAACGCCATAAACAACGTCTCGTTAATCCCTTGAGCTTTCAGCATTTTATTACGATTTTCCAGTAGCTTACCCTGCATGTGCATGCACAGGCGGGTCAGCAGGATCTCCTGATACGGGAAGTCCTCATGACGACTGGCGCGGAATTTAAGCATTTGTTCAATGGGCGTAAACGAACTATCCATTTGGGCATAACCTCATTAATTACAGCCGATATAGTAACGATAGTGACAAATAATGTAAATGAATTATTTGTGCGGTTATATCCGCCAAACTTATGTCACCATCAGAAAGCGCCGGGTAAGTCCGTGACCCGGTGAGCACAGAGAGCGTTGGGTGTGAACCCGCGGAAGAGAGGATGTGAGGACGGGGGTCTGAACTATTCATGCCGGTAGAAAATATGTCACCCACATTAAAATTTCTGGGATAAATGATTACGTTTACATTAACAGACTGCAGGGCCCCTTTACACCCTAAGAGACCCAAAGCAATGTAAAACTTAGTTAATTACGTCCTGGCGATGGTACCCACGCCACCATACTAGCAGATTCAGCGCGGCGACGATTGCCCCTATCCCACACACGCCTGACCAACCGGCATGCTGCCACGCCGAGGCTGAAATCAACGAACCCGCTGCGCCGCCAATAAAATAGCTGGTCATGTATCCGGCCGTGAGGCGGTTACGCGCCTCTGGCTTCACGCGGTAGATGACGGTCTGGTTAGTGATATGCACGCCCTGCACGGTGAGGTCGAGTACCAGAATACCGACGATCAGCGCCAGCACAGAGGTATGGCCATACCAGATGGCTGCCCAGGAGAGCAGGAGCAGAACCAGCCCGGCAGAGGTCGTCAGATGGGATTTGCCTTTATCCGCCAGTCCGCCCGCCGGACGCGCGCCCAGGGCTCCCGCAGCGCCCGCCAGACCAAACAGACCAATCACCGCTTCGGAATAATTGAACGGCGGCGCGGCCAGCAGAAACGCCATTGAGGTCCATAAGATGCTGAAGTTGGCGAAGGTCAAACAGCCCAGCAACGCACGTGTACGCAGCAGTTTATCGTGTGTGAAGAGGCTGAAAACGGAGGCGAGAAGCTGCGGATAATTAAGGTGATTTTCCTGCTTCACCTTTGGCAGCCCGCGCCACAGGGCAAGCGCCATCACGGCCATCAGTACGCTCGCCACCCAATACACGGTACGCCAGCCACCAAGACTCGCCAGCAGCCCGGCGACGGTCCGCGCCAGCAAAATCCCCAGCAGCAGGCCACTCATGATTGTTCCCACCACCTTGCCGCGCTTTTCCGGTGAGGCGAGAGTGGCGGCGAGCGGAACCAGAATCTGCGCCACGACAGAGAACAGACCCGTTAACGCGGTGCCGATAATCATCATCGTTAACGAGTGGCTGCTGGCGGTGATCAGCATCCCGCCTGCGGCCAGCAGGGTCATGGAGACAATCAGCATCCGACGCTCAAACATATCGCCCAGCGGCACGAGGAAAAGCAGCCCGGCGGCATAGCCAAGCTGCGCGGCGGTGACAATAAAGCCAGCGGAGCTGGCAGAAAGGTTAAACGCGCGGGCGATGGTATCGAGCAGTGGCTGCGCGTAGTAGTTACTGGCGACTGCCAGACCCGTTGCCACGGACATTAAAAGGATGAGTGCCGGGCTAAGCCCTTGAGTTGTTTTAGTCATCAGGTTCAGGAATCGTGAGTTAAGTGATTATTTTTCCGTGAACCATAATAGCGAATGATTGTGAATGTGGTGGGATTGTTACGTGCTGGATTGTGCGGTTTAGGGGAGTTAACCCTCTCCCGTGGGGAGAGGGCAGGTCTGAAGGGCTCTTATGACTTCTGCGCGTTCATCGCTTCTTTTACCCAGCCATCAAACTGCTGCTGGTGGGCTTTGATCCAGCCATCCACGTGGCCTTTGATGTCAGCTTCGGACGATTTCCCCGCGTGCATCATTGCGTTCTGGGCGTTGATGTCCGCCAGAGGCAGTTTCATCACCGAGAACAGCTTCGCTGCCGCCGGGTTTTTCTCAGCCCAGGCTTTGTTAGCAACGATATGCATCGTGTTGACCGGGAAGCCATAGTTCATGCCGTTTGGCAGTTTGGTGTCGATATCTTTCTGCTCGCCCGGCAGGGAAGAGAAGGGGACCTGCAGCCACACCACGTCTTTCCCCGGCTTTAGCACGTCGCTCACCCAGTACGGAGTCCAGGTGTAATAGATAACCGGTTTACCTTCTTTGAAGCGGGCAATGGTGTCGGCCATCATCGCCGAGTAGTTACCGTGGCTGACGTCGACCGTTTTCGCCAGGTCAAAGGCTTTGTTCTGGTGATTAATCACCGCCTCACAGCCCCAGCCCGGCGAGCAGCCCATCATGTCAGCTTTGCCGTCACCGTTGGTGTCGAACAGTTTGGCAATCTTCGGATCCTTCAGCTGCTCGATATTGGTGATGTGGTACTGGTCGGCTGTTTTCTTGTCGATCAGGTATCCCTGCGCCGCACCGGTCACGAAGGTGCCTTCGCGGTAGAATTTCTTATCCCCGCCGGCGGCGGCATACATATCGTCGTGCAGCGGCTGCCAGTTGACAGCGGTAAAGGTGGCATCACCGGAGGCAATCGAGGTGTAGCCCACGTTGTAATCCACTTCACTTGGGGTGTTGACCGTATAGCCCAGTTTTTCCAGCGCGCGGCTGACTAACAGCGTCTGGAAGGTCTCTTCTGAAATGGTGCTCTGCACCGGTTGCACGGTAATGCCTTTGCCCGGCAGGTCTGCAGCAAACGTGCTGGTGGAGACAAGGGTGGCAAACGCTGTGGCAAAAAGTACGCGATGTCGCATCGTTGTTCCTTATTTTCTGAATGGGCGGGTGATTAACCCGACAGGGCCGGTGCTATACCAGCGACGGTTGCCGCGACTGCGTGAATCACGACCGACAGCCTGCGTCAGGCGGTCAAGGATAATGGCGAGGATCACAATGCCGACGCCGCCCACGGTGGCCAGTCCCATATCAAGACGACCAATGCCGCGCAGCACCATCTGACCCAGCCCGCCGACGGCGATCATTGAGGCAATCACTACCATGGAGAGGGCCAGCATCAGCGTCTGGTTGACACCCGCCATGATGGTTGGCATCGCCAGCGGAAGCTGAACTTTAAACAGCATCTGGCGCGGGCTGGCACCAAATGAACGCGACGCCTCGATAAGATCGGCCGGTACCTGGTTAATCCCGAGTATCGTCAGACGAATGACCGGCGGCAGGGCGAAGATAATGGTCACCACGACGCCCGGCACGTTGCCGATACCAAACAGCATCACGATCGGCACCAGGTAGACAAACGCGGGGGTGGTCTGCATCGCATCCAGCAGCGGACGAATAATCTTCGCCGCCCGCGGACTGCGCGCCAGCCAGATCCCCATCGGCAGGCCGATAGCGACGCAGAAGAGCAGTGCGGTGAGCACCAGCGCTAAGGTGATCATTGCCTGTGACCAGGCGCCAATCGCGCCGATGGCAATCAGTGAGATCAGCGTGGCGACACCCATGCCAGCGCTGCCAAACTGCCAGGCAATCAGGGAGAAGAGCACAATAGCGACCGGCGCGGGCATGCCGAGCATCAGCTGCTGGAAACCGTTCAGGATGTAATCCACCGGTACGCGGATCCCCTGGAAGACCGGACGGAAGTGAGTCACTACCCAGTCGATCCCCTCCGTGACCCAGCTATCCAGCGGGATCAGCGTCTTATGAAACGGATCCATAATATTGAAGTGCTCTGGCGCAGGGGCCGGTGCACTGTTGAGCCAGTCCGCCGCGCCGCCATCGGTTGGCGCAGGCGTGGAAGACCCCCACGCATCGGCAGATTGAGCAGCGCTGTCCGCCGCCTCGGTGGTTCCCCACGGGTTAGATTGATCAGCCATTGTTTGTCCCCTCGCGATCTAAAGCCTGCAGCAACATGCGTTTTGAGATGATGCCGACGTACTGTTGTTCCTCACTGACTACCGGTACGGCACACGGGGCCTGACCAACGTGAGAGAGCAGCTCGCTGAGCGGCGTTTCGGCGTCCACGGCAAGCGGGGAGTCGATAACCGCCGCATCAATGCCCTGATTTTCGCTGAGTGCGGTTTTCAGGGAGTCGATGGAGACAATGCCTACAAATTTATTACCGCGTTCGATCAGATAACCGTATTCCCGATCTTCATCCTGCAACAGTTTCAGTGCAGAGCGCGGACCAAAGCCCGGTGTTTTGCGGATAAGACCGTTCGGTGAACGACGGGCGATATCTTTCGCACTAAAGACCTGACTAATATCCACGCCGCGGAAGAAGGTGCGCACATAATCATTGGCCGGATTATTCAGAATTTCATCCGGCGTGCCGACCTGCACCACTTCACCATTTTGCATAATGGCAATACGGTCACCAATACGCATGGCTTCATCAAGATCGTGGGAAATAAAAACAATGGTACGTTGATGTTTAGCCTGTAATTTTACCAGCTCATCCTGCATCTCGGTGCGAATTAATGGATCGAGTGCCGAGAAAGCTTCATCCATTAATAAAATGTCTGGGTTAATGGCTAATGCGCGGGCTAATCCGACACGCTGGCGCATCCCGCCGGAAAGCTCATCTGGGTAGGCATGCGCATAATTCTCGAGGCCCACCTGACGTAATGCATCCAGCGCTTTTTCCTGACGTTCATTAGCGGTAACGCCCGCTAATTCCATGCCAAAGGCGGCATTATCCAGCACCGTCATATGCGGCATCAGCGCAAATGACTGGAACACCATTGCAATCTTCTTTCTGCGCACCTCGCGAAGTTCAGCCTCTGATATTCTGGCGATATCAATGCCATCAATCAGTACCTGTCCACGGGTGGGTTCAATCAGGCGATTGAGAAGGCGAACCATAGTGGATTTACCCGAACCGGATAACCCCATGATGACAAAAATCTCGCCTTCTTCAATGGCCAGACTGGCGTCTTTAACGCCAAGCGACAGCCCGGTTTTTTCCAGAATTTGCTCTTTTGAAAGGCCTTTCTCAATATATTTGAATGCGCGCTGAGGATGCTCGCCAAATACTTTATAAAGATTTTTCACTTCTAATTTAATTGCCATGCAATAGAGAGTGTCCTGTTATTTGTTTATGTCGATATCATTACCATGGTAAATAGTTAACTGGCATTACCCTAACATACTGAGAATCTGAGACAACCCTGGGTTTGCTTATGGCAGGAATTTTACCGTAAGCGAAACGGCTGAATTTCCCATGAGTAAAGGGCTGAGCGTGGTTTGAATTTTTCTGAATTTTTTGCTTTTGCACAGCGAAATTTCGCCTGAATCGGAGTGATTCAGGCGAATATGAACGGGGAATTACAGTGTAGTTGCCCGTGAAATATTAGGGAGGAAATTGTTAGATTTATATTAAATTAATGAACGTTAACCCGCTCATTAAAAATCCCAGTCCTCATCTTCGGTCTCCACCGCTTTGCCCATCACATACGACGAACCAGACCCGGAGAAGAAATCGTGGTTTTCATCGGCGTTGGGTGACAGTGCCGCCAGGATCGCCGGGTTCACGTCGGCCATTTCCGGTGGGAAAAGCGCTTCGTAGCCGAGATTCATCAGCGCTTTATTGGCGTTGTAGCAAAGAAACGCTTTTACCTCCTCCTCCCAACCGGTACCGGCGTACAATTCTTCGGTATAACTCAGTTCGTTCTCGTACAAATCCATCAGCAAATCGAGGGCAAAACCTTTTAACGCTTCGCGCTTTTCTTCGCTGACGTTCTCCAGCCCTTTCTGATATTTATAGCCGATGTAGTACCCGTGTACGGCTTCATCACGAATGATGAGGCGAATTAAATCGGCGGTGTTGGTCAGCTTGCCGCGGCTGGACCAGTACATCGGTAACCAGAAGCCCGAATAGAACAGGAAGGATTCGAGAAACACGCTGGCAATTTTCTTCTTCAGCGGTTCGTCGGCTTGATAATACTCCAGCACCAGGCTGGCCTTTCGCTGCAATGACTCGCTTTCTTCGCTCCATGTGTATGCCGCGTCCACATCTTTGGTCTGGCACAGCGTCGAAAAAATCGAGCTGTAGGAGCGGGCATGGACCGCCTCCATAAAGCTGATGTTCGACATCACCGCCTCTTCGTGAGGCGTCAGCGCGTCGGCCATCAGCGCAGGGGCACCGACGGTATTTTGGATGGTGTCCAGCAGCGTCAGACCGGTGAACACACGGATCGTCAGCTGCTGTTCGGCGTGGCTGAGGGTTTGCCAGGCCGGAATATCGTTTGAAAGCGGGACTTTTTCCGGCAGCCAGAAGTTGCTGGTCAGGCGGTTCCATACCTCCAGGTCTTTATCATCCTGAATTTTATTCCAGTTAACGGCACTCACGCGTGACAGTTTCATCCTTTCTCCTTTCTCCTTACAGCGCGCAGGACACGCAGCCTTCAATTTCGGTACCTTCCAGCGCACGCTGGCGCAGGCGAATGTAGTAGAGGGTTTTGATCCCTCTCTTCCAGGCGTAAATCTGCGCCCGGTTGATGTCGCGCGTGGTGGCGGTGTCCGGGAAGAAGAGCGTCAGCGACAGCCCCTGATCCACGTGTTTTGTCGCCTCGGCGTAGGTATCAATAATTTTCTCAGGACCAATCTCATACGCGTCCTGATACAGGGCCAGATTGTCGTTGGTCATAAACGGGGCAGGGTAGTAAACGCGCCCGGTCTTACCTTCCTTGCGGATCTCAATCTTCGACACAATCGGGTGGATACTCGACGTGGCGTGGTTAATGTAAGAGATTGACCCGGTTGGCGGTACGGCCTGCAGATTCTGGTTATAGATGCCGTAACGCATCACATCGTCCCGCAGCTGCTGCCACATCTCGCGGGTGGGCAGGAGAACCCCGGCATCGGCAAACAGCTGGCGCACTTTGTCGGTTTTCGGCTGCCAGTCTCCTTCCAGATATGGCCTGAAGTACTCACCGCTGGCGTAACGCGACTGTTCAAAGCCCGCAAAGCGCTGGTTACGCTCGCGCGCCAGCATCATTGAGGTATGCAGCGCATGCCAGGTAATGGTGTAAAAATAGAGGTTGGTGAAATCCAGTCCTTCCGGGCTACCGTAGGCGATCCCTTCCCGCGCCAGATAGCCGTGGAGGTTCATCTGCCCAAGGCCGATGGCGTGCGAGGCGGCATTACCGGCTTCAATGGACGGCACGCTGCGGATGTGGCTCATGTCCGATACCGCGGTCAGCCCGCGAATGGCGGTTTCCACCGTGCGGCCAAAATCGGGGGAATCCATGGTGTGGGCAATATTCAGCGACCCGAGGTTACAGGAGATGTCTTTGCCGATGTCGGCGTAGTCCAGGTTTTCGTCATACGTGGATGCGCTGTTCACCTGCAATATCTCCGAGCACAGGTTGCTCATATTGATTCGCCCGGCAATCGGGTTCGCACGGTTGACCGTATCTTCATACATGATGTACGGATAGCCGGACTCAAACTGAATTTCGGCCAGCGTCTGGAAGAAATCGCGGGCGTTAATGTACTTCTTACGAATGCGATCGTCGGCCACCAGATCGTGATACAGGGCGCTTATCGCCACATCACCAAACGCTTTCCCGTAAATACGCTCAATGTCGTATGGCGAGAAGAGCGCCATCTCGGCATTTTCTTTGGCGAGCGCAAAGGTGATATCCGGAATCACCACCCCAAGCGACAAGGTTTTAATGCGGATTTTTTCATCGGCGTTTTCACGTTTGGTATCCAGGAAGCGCAGGATATCCGGATGGTGCGCGTGCAGATAGACCGCCCCCGCGCCCTGACGCGCCCCTAGCTGGTTGGCATACGAGAAAGCATCTTCCAGCATTTTCATGACCGGAATTACGCCGGAGGACTGGTTTTCGATGCGCTTAATTGGCGCACCGGCTTCACGCAGGTTCGACAGCAGAAACGCCACACCGCCGCCGCGTTTAGAGAGCTGCAGCGCCGAATTCACCGCGCGACCGATCGACTCCATATTGTCTTCGATGCGCAGCAGGAAGCAGGAGACCAGCTCGCCGCGCTGGGCTTTTCCGCAATTGAGAAAGGTCGGTGTGGCGGGCTGGAAACGGCCGGAGAGCATCTCATCCATCAGGCGTTCTGCCAGCGTTTCATCGCCCTGCGCGAGCGTCAGGGCAACCATCACCACGCGGTCCTCGAAGCTTTCAAGATAGCGTTTGCCGTCGAACGTTTTCAGGGTATAGCTGGTGTAAAACTTCCATGCGCCAAGAAACGTCTGGAAACGAAAACCGCGGATATGGGCCTGCCCGAACAGCGTCTCCACAAAGGCACGATCGTACCGGGCCAGCACGCGCTCTTCGTAATAGCCTTCCTTGACCAGATAATCGAGACGTTCATTCTGGCTTGCAAAGGTCATGCTGTTGGGGCGGACGTGGGTGGCGATAAACGCCTCCACCGCCTCATGATCTTTGCCAAACTGAATGTGCCCCTCACGGTCATAGAGGTTCAGCATCGCGTTTAATGCGTGGTAATCCGGTGTCGCCTGAATTACATGTTCTGCGGTTGTCGTTGCCAAAATTCGTTCACTCCTTTACGCACGTTCTCTACGTCCTGCTGTGTCCCCATCAGTTCAAAACGATAGAGATACGGCACGCCGCATTTTTGAGAAATGACATCCCCGGCACGGCCAAAGGCATCGCCGAAATTGCGATTGCCCGCCGCGATAACGCCGCGAATAAGCTGTCGGTTGTGGGGATCGTTGAGAAAGCGGATCACCTGGCGAGGCACGGCCCCCGCGGTGCCACCTCCACCATAGCTCGGGACCACCAGAATGTAGGGTTCGTCTACCCGGATCCGTTCCCGCTCATTAAGCGGGATACGTATCGCAGGCAGCCCAACGCGCTCAATAAAGCGGAGCGTGTTTTCCGAGCTGCTGGAGAAGTAGACCAGCCCACTCATGCCCTGGTGGCCTGGGCGGCGAGGCGGTTAATCATGTCGGGGCGAAAGCCGGACCAGCTGGTCTCCCCGGCGACGACGACCGGCAGCTGGCGAAAACCTTGCGCCCGCAGGGTATCGGCAGCTTCGGGCTGCAGGTCAATGTTCACCATCTCAAAGGCCACTCCACGGCTTTCCATTGCACGTTTTGTCGCGTGGCACTGAACACAATCGTTACGAGTGTAAATAATAATGCTCATGATTCGTATTTCCATTTAAAATGAGAGAGCGGCGCGAATCATCGCGTCAGGTTGTGTGTATCTCGCTAAAGGGAATACTAGATGTAGTTGTCGTAAGATTCAACCATACAAGATATGGGAATTTCAGATTGATATGGCCCCGATGATGAGCACAGCGGGGCAGGGCGGGCTGTACGGCTTTTTCAGGCGCGCAGGCAAAGAAAAGCCCCGGGGGCTGACGCGACCGGGGCAGATACGGACAGGTTGAGACGACTATTTGCGCAGGCTAAGCAGCGCCCCCACGAAGATACCCACCGCGGCTACCGTACCAAGCGTACAGAGGGGTTTTTCGCGAACGAAGGTATTGGCGCAACTGATGGCATCGCAGGCAGCCTGCGTGGTGCGCGAACGCCCATTCATGCGGGCGCGGGTTTCACGTAGCAAAGACTGAGCCTTACGTTTTGCGGCATCCGCTTCGTCCTTCGCACCGGAACCCCAGGATTTCAGCACTTCTTCCAGCGAGTCCGCTAATTGGCTGACATCGTTACGAATATCCTGCGTGTCGTCGTTAATATCGTTTCGGTTCGGTCTGTTAAACATACGATCCTCCGTAATTTTGCGTTCCCGTTTAGTTTAGTCCAGAAATTTAATATCTGAAGCGCGTCACGCGTTATCTGGCAGTTTATGGAATATTCTGAAAGCCCTGCTAATGCTGAATACTGTAAGGTTGCCGGGCAGGAAAAGATAACGAGGAAAAGATATGTATTTACGACCTGATGAGGTGGCGCGCGTTCTTGAAAAAGAGGGATTCACCATGGATGAGGTGACATCAAAAGCGTATGGATATCGCCGTGGCGAGAATTATGTTTACGTTAATCGTGAAGCAAGAATGGGACGTACCGCTCTCATTATTCACCCGACGCTGAAAGACAGAAGTTTGTCATTTGCTGAGCCTGCCTCGGATATTAAAACCTGCGATCATTATCAGCAATTCCCACTGTATTTAGGTGGTGAAACGCATGAACATTATGGTATTCCGCATGGCTTCAGTTCGCGTATGGCGCTGGAGCGGTTTTTGAAGGGACTGTTTGGCGACGTACAGTAAATCTGCGACTGGCATTCGCCAGTCGCCTCACATCATGCTTTGGCCTGGCTGTACTGGCTGACCTTAAACAGGCGGCGACAGTAGTCGAGAAAATAGCCATACACCGCACCCATCAACATTGAAATCACGATATTTGAACTGACCGCTGCGACGATTTGATGCCAGTCTGCGCCCACTGTCAGCAGAATAGCCACGTAAACCGGCGACTGGAACGTCACGTATGCCAGAACGTCGGCGAGGTTTTTCACCCACCCTGACGGGCTAATACGACGCGCAAAGCGCATGACCGCATCGCGGTATAATCCGTAAGGCCACGCAATAATAATGTTGACCGGAATTGCCACCAGGCGAGAAGAAAGTGACTGCTCAAAGGACATTCCGGAGAGGAAAATTTCGATCAGCATGTTCACGACGGAACAGTAAACAACCATCGCGAAGGTATCCGCTACCGCATGGCGCAGGCGAGATTGCGGTGAGAACATGTCTGAACTCCTTGAGAAGAACACAATAGAAACGATTTTCCCTCAGCGGTTAGTGCTTTAGGTTGGTTTGTCAGGCGTGTATAGCGTATATCTCTGCCTTTGAACTAACAACTAGTTATTAATTTTTATTTAGTCGCGTTTTTTCCACAAAATTCTCTAAAATTGCGTGTTTTTTGTTCGGTTCGTTATAATCTGTCCCTGCCGTCAGTTTTTGTATGTAAATCAATCTGTTGATCTTGAGCGTGCCGAAGCGAACGTTCTGCCCGAACGACGACAGTGCGGCATGCTTTGATTTGGATTAAATCTAACCGTTTATACTGAGATAAAGATTGAATCCGGCGGTATCGACAGTTATCCGCCGATATTATTAAACGCGATATTTTAAAACATTTACATTTTTAGCAAGACGTGCCCGCGGGTAGATATTCCAGGCGAAATGAATTATTCTCTTGTCGATTTTTCGATTTACCCTAAAGAAAAGGTTTTCAAATATATGTCTTTGACGTTACAGAATCTTAATAATATCCGAACTCTGCGTGCGATGGCGCGTGAATTATCCCTGGACGTTCTTGAAGAAATGCTGGAAAAAGTCAGGGTCGTTGCTGAAGAGAAACGGAGTGAGCTGGCGGAATTAGAGCAACAACGCGCTGAGCAGCAGGAAAAAATTAATGCCCTGCTGGAACTGATGAAAGCTGATGGTATTTCACCGTCCGATCTCCTCGGTTCAGATTTGGCGCAGGCCGGTAAGCCAGCGAAAAAACGTAAACCGCGTGAAGCGAAATATCGCTTTATTGATCTCAACGGTGAAGAGAAAACATGGACCGGTCAGGGGCGTACGCCAAAGCCTATTGCCAATGCATTGGCAAACGGTAAATCACTGGATGATTTTCTGATTTAATCCATGAGCCGGGCGGAAGACACCGCCCGGTTGCCTGTTTAGCAGACGCCGAAATCACCCTCTTCGGTATACAGGGCCAGGTCTGCGGCCTGAAGGGTAAATTTCTCGCCTTGCTCATTGCTGGCCTGAACCGCCACAACGCTATCGCCGTTCACTTCGAGTACTTTCAGTTTTGGGCCGCCTTTACGCGGTTGCACATAATCACCGACAGAAAACATACTACCTCCTCATCGTTTCAATGATCTTCACCTTAGCCCACGTCTGATACCGGGTACAGCGTATTTCACCGATTACTGCTTACGAGGTACGCCGGTTCCAGGGCATCACTTTCAGCAGTCTCGCCATTCCGCAAAACCCGGTCAGCCCGGCAAACAGCAGCCCGGCACCCACAAAGCCGCTCAGCAGGAAAAAGCCGCTGGAGAGCGTAAAGCCCAGCACGACCCCGCACAGGGTGAGCAGCCCGGCGGCAATTTGCACCTGACGCATCAACGGCAGCGGCTGTGACGTGTCTTCCTGCGTGATCAACCCGGCCTGCTTCCACCCCTGAATTCCGCCTTCAACGATAAACGCCTGAGCAGGCGCGGCAGCCTGAGCAAGGCGGGCTGCGTTCGAGGATGTCCGGGCGCCAGACTGGCAGTGAAAAATCACCGTTTCTCCCGCGTGCGTCTCAAGCCCGCCGGGTAAGGTGTCCAGCGGCACGGACCGGGCAGCGGGAATATGCTCGCGGGCATATTCGTCGGGATCGCGAATATCGATCAGTTTTGCACCTTCAGCAACGAGCGCATTGGCCTGCTGGGGTGAAATGAGCGGTAGTGACATGGTGGCTCCTTACGGGCAATAGAGGCTTTTCAGGGTGCTGATCAGCTGATGCACCGCATCGTTTTTAATGAAATACAGAATGCGCTGCGCTTCACGGGTGCTGTCGATAAGCCCCTCTTCACGCATACGCGCCAGATGTTGTGACGTGGCGGATGGGCTAAGCCCCGTCGCCCGCGCCAGATCGCCCGCGCTGGTACCCGGTGTACCGCACAACATGCAGAGGATCAGCAACCGACGCGGATTGCTCATCGCTTTTAACAGGGCTGCGGCCTGTCCGGCGCTGGCCTGAAGTTGTTCGAGTTCAGTCATATTAGTTTAGTCTTTACTTAATTAAGTAAACTCTAAACTAATGGGGAGGATTAAGCCAGTGTCAAAAGCGTAAAAGAGGGTAAAAGGGCGATAAAGAGATGGCGCAGGCCGTTAGACTGGCTACGCTTAGAGAATGTTCTCTTTTGTATTTTCAATTGGTTAGCTTGCACGGAGTCGTTATGGGTTTTTGGCGTATTGTCTTTACTATTATCCTGCCACCGCTGGGCGTGCTGCTCGGCAAAGGGTTTGGCTGGGCGTTTATCATTAACATCGTTCTGACCTTACTGGGCTACATCCCTGGTCTTATTCACGCGTTTTGGGTGCAAAGCAAAAACTAAGCGCGCCACAATAGATCGCTGTATATCCCGGTCAGCACGCCCTGTGGACCAAACTGCTGTTTGATCCAGCGCGTGACCTGGCCGGTCGCCGCATGCTGCGTGGCAAGCAGCATGCGTGAATCCTGACGCGGATTATTGATTCGCCGCGTGACCAGCAGCCCGTCCTCCACCGCCTCGCGGGCCATATACTCCGGTAAAAAACCAATCCCGTCCCCAAGGATCTGACACTGGCATTTGGTGTTGAAGTCGGGCACCAGAATCGCCTCCTGGCCGTGCAGCAGCCAGCCGACCTTCTTGTTTATGGTGTGCGCCGTGTCTTCCACCATGATGTTGGGGTACAGACGCAGCTGGCTTTCGGCTATCGGCTCCGGCACGAAGGCCAGCGGGTGTTCCGGCGCGATGGCGAATACCCAACGGATGGCACCGATCTCGGTGTAATCAATGCCGCCGCCGTCGAGCAGCGTGTCCGGTGCGCCAATCGCGATATTGGCCTGGTTGTTGATAATGGAGTCCCAGACGCCGTTGTAGACCTCGGTCGTGACGGTGATCTGGCAGGTAGGAAACTGTTTTTTCAGCACCTGCAGCAGCCGCGCCGTATGGCGTGGGGTGTACAAAAGCTGGTTGATGCAGATGCGGACCCGCGCCTCAATGCCCTGCGAAATGGTGTCTATCCCGCGCTTGATGGCATGAAAATCATTCAGCAGGTCGGTCGCTTTACGGTAAAAGTAAAACCCCGACTCGGTCAGCTCAATGCTGCGCGTATTGCGTACAAACAGCACCACATCCAGCCCGGTCTCCATTCGCTTGATGGTGTAACTGATGGCAGAGGTGGTTACGCCAAGCTCGGTGGCGGCTTTGCTGAAGCTGCCAAAGCGTGCCGCCGTGGTGAAGGCCAGCAGGTTCTCTTCAGTAAAGATGGAATTCATATTACGGCTCCTGTTAGCCATCAGTTTTGAACATATTTTAACAGCGCTGTTACAACGCATATGACGACGGTCACAGTTCTGATTATTTGCGTCGAGCCGCGTCATATCAGGCTTCATCAGGCATAAGCAGAATGCTGTCTGAGGCGAATAAAAGCGCTAAAACATAAGTAAAAGATTGCACGGCCGCACATTTTGGCTGAATTGTTGAATTTAACTCAATAATGAATTGACTGTCGATGAATGATTTTTAAGCGGATTCTTTTCTCACCAGGCTGTTGCTATTCTCAGGTCATGAGCAATACATCATGGGGAGTCTGAATATGTCTGCGAACGAACTCGTTACTGAATTTTTGCTGGCGGCAGAGCAGGGCAATATTGACGGGCTAAAAGCCTGCCTTGAAAAAGGTGTCGATATTAATGCCACTCAACGCCAGAAAAGAACGGCCGTTATTATTGCCAGCCTGAAAAAGCATTATGACTGCGTGGCATTTTTAATTGCCGCCGGAGCAGATATTGATCAACAGGATCAGACCTGTTTTAACCCCTTCCTGATTAGCTGCCTGACAAATGATTTAACCCTGCTGCGAATAGTCTTACCCGCCAACCCGGATCTTGATCGCCTGACCCGCTTCGGTGGCGTCGGCATTACGCCTGCCAGCGAGAAAGGGCACGTTGAGATTGTGCGCGAGCTGCTGGAGAAAACCGATATTAACGTCAACCACACCAACTTCGTGGGCTGGACGCCGCTACTGGAAGCGATTGTCCTCAACGATGGCGGCGCGAAACAGCAGGAAATTGTAAAGCTGTTACTGGATAACGGCGCAAACCCGCACATGACCGATAAATACGGCAAAACCCCGCTCGAACTGGCGCGGGAAAAAGGCTATCACCAGATAGCAGACCTGCTGCTGGCCGCAGGCGCGTAATTCCTTCGGCCAGCCTTTTCCGGCTGGTCGCTCATTCAGACAGTATTTTACCGACGTGCCTATTGCACGACGGCGGCCCCCTTTTATCCTCATTCAGGAGAAAATAATGCCCACCAAAATCGTCATAAAAAAGAATACCTATTTTGACTCGGTGTCATTGATGTCGGTTTCCACGAAGGCCAATAAATTGCCGGGCGTTGAGCAGGCTTTTGTGGCTATGGCGACAGAAATGAACAAAGGCGTATTAAAAAATCTCGGGCTATTAACGCCGGAATTAGCGGATGCCAAAAACGGCGACTTAATGATCGTGATTAAAGGCGAGGCGGCGAATGACGAAACGCTGGCAGCCATCGAAGCGCTTTTCACCCGCAAGGAGAGCGGCGGGAGCCATGAAGCGCGTTATGCCACCCTTGCCAGTGCGAAAACCCATCGTCCTGAGAGCAACCTGGCGGTGATTTCGGTAAACGGCACGTTTGCCGCCCGCGAAGCACGTCAGGCGCTGGAAAACGATCTCAACGTCATGCTCTTCTCCGATAACGTGAGCCTTGATGACGAACTGGCGTTGAAGCAGCTGGCACATCAGAAAGGGCTGCTGATGATGGGGCCGGACTGCGGCACGGCCATTATCAACGGTACCGGGCTGTGCTTCGCCAATGCGGTGCGCCGCGGACCGATCGGTATTATCGGGGCGTCCGGGACCGGCAGCCAGGAGCTGAGCGTGCGGATCCATGAATTCGGCGGCGGCGTGTCGCAGCTGATTGGCACCGGCGGGCGCGATCTGAGCGAAAAGATTGGTGGCCTGATGATGCTGGATGCCATCGCGATGCTGGACGCTGACGACGCCACCCAGGTGATTACCCTCATTTCTAAACCGCCTGCGCCGTCGGTGGCAGAAAAAGTGCTGGCCCGCGCCCGCACCTGCCGCAAACCGGTGGTGGTCTGTTTCCTCGGTCGTCATCAGCCGCCGGCTGATGAAGGCAACCTGCAGTTCGCCCGTGGCACCAAAGAGGCGGCGCTGAAGGCCGTGCTGTTAACGGGGGTGAAAAAAGAGTCTCTCGACCTGCATCCGCTGAACTGGCCACTGATCGACGAGGTGCGTGCCCGGCTGACACCCCAGCAGAAATACATCCGCGGCCTGTTCTGCGGCGGCACCCTGTGCGATGAGGCCATGTTCGCCGCGCTGGAAAAGTTCGACGACGTCTACAGCAACATTCAACCCGATCCGGCAAAACGGCTGGACGATATCAACGTCAGTAAAGCCCACACCTTCCTTGATTTTGGCGATGACGATTTCACCCACGGCAAACCGCACCCGATGATCGACCCGACCAACCGCATCAGCCGCCTGTTGCAGGAGGCGCGTGACCCCGAGGTGGGGGTGATCGTAATGGACTTTGTCCTGGGCTTTGGCGCGCACGAGGATCCGGTCGGCGTGATGCTTGAGGCCATAAAAGAGGCGCAGGCGACGGCGAAAGCCGATAACCGTCCGCTGGAAATTCTCGGCTATGTGCTCGGAACCGACCAGGACTCACCGTCCCTGGCACAGCAGTGTCAGCTTCTGACCGAGGCAGGGGTGATCTGGGCGAGCAGCAGCACCAACACCGGATTACTGGCACGTGAATTTGTCTTTAAAGGGGAGACTGCCTGATGACGACCTTATTTAACCAGCCGTTGAACGTGATTAACGTCGGTATCGCGCTGTTCAGTGCGGATCTCAAAAAACAGCATATCCCCGTGACCCAGCTCGACTGGACGCCGCCGGGGCAGGGGAACTTGCAGGTAGTAGAGGCGCTGGATCAGCTGGCCCTTGCGCCACTGGCTGACAAAATCGCCGCCGCCAATAAGATTGCCCTTGAGCGCATTATCCAGTCCCATCCGGTGCTGGTGGGCTACGACCAGGCAATCAACGTCGTGCCGGGCATGACCCGCACCACCATTCTGCACGCCGGTCCGCCCGTCAGCTGGGAAAACATGTGTGGCGCAATGAAAGGAGCCGTGACCGGGGCGCTGGTGTTTGAAGGGCTGGCACGCGATATCGACGACGCGGAGCGCGTGGCGGCGTCAGGGGCGATCACCTTCTCGCCCTGTCACGAGCATGACTGCGTAGGCTCAATGGCGGGCGTCACTTCGGCATCGATGTTTATGCACATCGTTGAGAACAAAACCTACGGCAACCGGGCGTTCACTAACCTTAGCGAGCAGATGGCGAAGATCCTGCGCATGGGCGCCAACGACCAGAGCGTTATTGACCGCCTGAACTGGATGCGTGACGTGCTCGGCCCGATGCTGCGCGATGCCATGAAAATCATTGGTGAAATCGACCTGCGCCTGATGCTGGCCCAGGCGCTGCACATGGGCGACGAGTGTCATAACCGCAACAACGCCGGCACCACGCTGCTGATCCAGGCGTTGACGCCCGGGCTGATTCAGGCCGGGTATCCGGTGGCACAGCAGCGTGAGGTGTTTGAGTTCGTCGCCAGCAGCGACTACTTCTCCGGCCCGACGTGGATGGCGATGTGTAAAGCCGCCATGGATGCCGCACACGGTATTGAGTACAGCACCGTGGTCACCACCATGGCGCGTAACGGCTACGAGTTCGGCCTGCGCATCTCCGGGCTGCCGGGGCAGTGGTTCACCGGCCCGGCGCAGCAGGTGATAGGGCCCATGTTCGCGGGCTACAGGCCGGAAGACTCCGGGCTGGATATTGGTGACAGCGCCATTACCGAAACCTACGGTATCGGTGGTTTTGCGATGGCCACAGCCCCGGCGATCGTGGCACTGGTGGGTGGCACGGTGGATGAAGCCATCGATTTCTCCCGTCAGATGCGCGAGATCACCCTCGGTGAAAACCCGAACGTCACCATTCCGCTGCTCTCGTTTATGGGCATTCCAACCGCCATCGACATCACAAAAGTCGCGGGCAGCGGCATTCTGCCAGTCATTAACACCGCCATTGCCCACAAAGACGCAGGTATTGGCATGATTGGGGCGGGCATCGTTCACCCGCCGTTTAGCTGTTTTGAAAAGGCGCTGTTGACCTTCCGCGATCGCTACTTTTTATAAGGCATGCATCCATGAAAAACATGAAACTGGAGTGGAAAAGAGGTGACTGGGCGGCGTATTTCGGGTTGATGACCAACAACCTGACCAATTTGCTGACCATGATGGGGCTGCTCATTTTTGTCGTCGGCATCCCGAAGGAGATTGTTTATGGACGCATTGCGCCAGCCTTCGGGCTGGCGGTGCTGGTCGCGAGCGTCTGCTACGCGTGGTTTGGCCTGCAGATGGCGCGCCAGACCGGGCGTAGGGATGTCACCGCGTTGCCGTCTGGCCCAAGCGCGCCGTCAATTTTCACCGTGACCTTTCTGGTGCTGATGCCGGTCTACCAGCAAACCGGTGATGCGGATTTCGCTATCCAGATTGGTCTGGTGTGGTGCTTCGTGGAGGCGATGATTCTGGCGGGCGGTTCGTTCCTGGGGGAAACCATCCGCAAGATGATCCCGCGTACCGTCCTGCTGTCTTGCCTGTCCGGGCTGGGCCTGCTGCTGCTGGCGATGAACCCGATGCTGCAGGCGTTTGAGGCACCTACCGTGTCGTTCATCGTGCTGCTGCTGATCTTTATTAACTGGTTTGGTAAAAAGCCGATCTTCGCCAAAATCCCGACCGGCCTGCTCTTGCTGATTGCCGGTACCGCGCTGGCGTGGATCTCCGGTCTGCAAAGCCCGGAGGCCATCAAAGCCTCAATGTCGTCGTTTGGCTTTAACCCGCCGGAAGTGCATGTCGACAGCTTTATGCAGGGACTGCCACACGCATTACCGTACCTGGCCTCTGCCGTCCCGCTGGGTCTGGCGAACTACATTTTTGACCTGGAAAACATCGAAAGCGCCCACGCGGCGGGGGATGAGTACCCGACCCGCAAGGTGATGCTGGCAAACGGGCTGGCCTCCATGCTCGGGTGTCTGATGGGTAACCCGTTCCCGGTGACGGTTTACGTCGGCCACGCGGGCTGGAAAGCGATGGGGGCCAGCATTGGCTACACGCTGGCCTCCGGTGTGACCATGTTTATCGTGCCGCTGTTCGGGCTGGGGGCGTTTATGCTCGCCATCATACCGATGACCGCCATCGTGCCGATTCTGGTGTTTATCGGGGTGGTGACCGCCAACCAGGTAGTAAGGGAAACGCCCAAAGTGGAGGTCCCCGTGATCTTCATCTGCCTGTTCCCGTGGATCGCCAACTGGGCGTTGACCATGATGAACAGCGTGATGGGCGCGGCGGGGACCAGTGCGGCGAAAATTGGCACCGACGTGCTGCACAGCAAAGGTATCTACTACCAGGGACTGGTGCATCTGGGTAACGGCGCACCGCTCGCCAGCATGCTGTGGGGCTGCATCGCTATCTTCGCCATCATCAACAAACCGCTGCGCGGAGCCGTGGCCGCCGCCGTTGGGGCGTTGCTGGCGCTGTTCGGCGTGATCCACGCGCCAGTGGTTGGCTTTGCCGAAGGCAGTTCGCTGATGTTTGTCACGGCCTACCTGATGATGGGGGGCATGTTTGTGGTGAAGCATTTTCTTGATAGCCGCGACGCGGTGAGCGCGGCAGCGCCGGTTTCGGAGTCCTGATAATGGCTGATGTCCTCACCCCGCACCATTTCAAAGGAAACACTATGAAAGAGCTCATGGTCGTCGCCATTGGCGGCAACAGCATTATCAAAGATAACGCCAGTCAGTCCATTGAACACCAGTCACAGGCCGTGAAATTGGTTGCAGAGTCAGTGCTGGAGATGCTGGCGTCTGACTATGACATCGTGCTCACTCACGGCAACGGCCCCCAGGTGGGGCTGGATCTGCGCCGCGCTGAAATTGCTCACGAGCGGGAAGGGCTACCCCTCACGCCGCTGGCAAACTGCGTGGCGGATACCCAGGGCGGTATCGGCTATCTGATCCAGCAGGCGCTCAATAACCGCATGGCCGCCCACGGCGAGCAAAAAGCGGTCACGGTCGTCACGCAGGTGGAAGTGGATAAACACGATCCGGGTTTCGCCCATCCCACCAAACCTATCGGCGCTTTTTTCAGTGAGACGCAGCGTGATGCGCTCCAGCACGCCCATCCTGACTGGCATTTTGTTGAAGACGCCGGGCGCGGTTATCGCCGGGTGGTGGCCTCACCGCAGCCGCTGCGTATCGTTGAAGCGGAGGCTATCAAGACCCTGACGCAAAAAGGCTTTGTGGTGATCGGGGCGGGCGGTGGTGGTATTCCGGTGGTGCGCACAGCGCAGGGGGATTACCAGAGCGTCGATGCGGTGATTGATAAGGATCTCTCGACCGCGCTGCTGGCCCGCGAGATCCATGCCGACGTGCTGGTGATCACCACCGGGGTGGAGAAAGTGTGCATCAACTTTGGTAAGCCAGACCAGCAGGCGCTGGATACGGTGAATGTGGCGCAGATGAAACGCTACGTGGCGGCGGGGCACTTCCCAGCGGGCAGCATGCTGCCGAAAATCGTCGCCTCGCTGGCGTTTCTGAACGACGGCGGCAAGCGCGTGATCATCACCTCGCCGGACTGCCTGCCTGCGGCGCTGCGCGGTGAGACCGGTACCCACATTGTGAATGCGTAAGTAAAAGGAAGAGAAGATGAGTGAGAATAAAAGCCGACGCGAGTTTATTAGCCAGAGCGGCAAAATGGTTACCGCCTGCGCCCTGTTTGGCACCACTGGCTCCGTCGCGTATGCTGCAGAGACCGCGAAACCACGTTGTGAGACAGGCAAACCGATGAACATTACCGCCAGACACTACTACCTGGATAACGTGCTGCTGGAGGCCGGGTTCAACGTTGACGGCGGCGTGGCGACAAGCACCCGCACCGAACTGAAAACACTCGAAATTAATGACGGCAAAATTGTCGCCCTGCGTGATAACAAAAGCCATGCCGATGCCACGCTGCCACACTATGATGCAGGCAGTAAGCTGATGCTGCCGGCGATGCGCGACATGCATATCCACCTGGATAAAACCTTTTACGGCGGTCCCTGGCATTCCCTTAACCGCCCGGCGGGCACGACCATTCAGGACATGATCCGTCTTGAACAAAAATTGCTGCCAGAGTTACAGCCCTACACGCAGGAGCGTGCGGAAAAGCTTATCGACCTGATCCAGTCGAAAGGCTCCACCCTCGCCCGCAGCCACTGCAATATTGAGCCGACATCCGGCCTGAAGAATCTGGAAAATCTCCAGGCCGTCTTAGCGCGCCGCAAGCCGGGGTTTGACTGTGAAATTGTCGCCTTCCCGCAGCACGGCTTGCTGTTATCGCACTCCGAAACGCTGATGCGCGAGGCCATGCAGGCTGGCGCACACTACGTGGGCGGTCTGGATCCGACTAACGTGGACGGTGCGATGGAAAAATCCCTCGACACGATGTTCCAGATTGCGCTGGATTATGACAAAGGGGTGGACATCCACCTGCATGAAACCAGCCCGGCAGGCGTCGCGGCGGTGAACTACATGGTAGAGACCGTGGAGAAAACGCCCGCGCTGAAGGGGAAACTGACCATCAGCCACGCCTTCGCGCTGGCCACGCTCAACGAGCAGCAGGTCGATGAAATCGCCACCCGCATGGCGGCGCAGCAGGTGACCATTGCCTCTACGGTGCCGATTGGCACCCTGCATATGCCGCTGAAGCAACTCCGTGACAAGGGGGTGTTCGTCATGACCGGCACCGACAGCGTCATTGACCACTGGTCGCCGTATGGGCTGGGCGATATGCTGGAAAAAGCCAATCTTTACGCCCAGCTCTATATTCGCCCGAATGAACAGACGCTCTCCCGCGCGCTGGGTATCGCCACCGGTGATGTTCTGCCGTTGAACGACAAAGGCGAGCGCGTGTGGCCAAAAGCGCAGGACGATGCCAGCTTTGTGCTGGTGGACGCTTCCTGTTCCGCCGAGGCCGTGGCGCGGATTTCACCGCGTACCGCGACCTTCCATAAGGGCCATCTTGTGTGGGGCACCGTCTCCTGACGCCACGTCGGGGTATTGCTACAGGTGATACCCCGACAGACGCAGCTCGCGATCAATCCACTCAACAAACTGCTGGATCTTCCAGGTGCGCTCGTTCATGTGCGGCATCACCAGATGATGCGCATTAATGGCGATCCCCGTTTCATCTGGTAGCACCTGCACCAGGGAGCCATCGTTCAGGTGATCGGTGGCCATCATCTTGCTTTCCAGAATAAATCCCAGCCCCATGCGCGCGGCTTCAAAGCTCATGTAAGAACGATCAAAACTCAGGCTGAAGTTGAGCCAGGGGCGGTCGATATTGTGCCAGGCAAACCATTTTTCCCAGTTGACGAGAGTGCTGGTCGACGAGATAAGCGCCTGTGAAAGCAGGTCCTGCGGCGTGTTGACGGGATGTGCACGCAGATATGCCGGTGAGGCCAGCACCACCAGCGCATCGTTTTTAATGGTCATGACCCTGTAAGCGTCCCAGTCCGGGATGCCGTGGCGAATATCAATATCGATGTTATCGCGTGCAAACTGCAGGTTCTCATAGGAGCAGGAAAGATTGACCGTAATATCCGGGTATTCACTGCGAAATTTGCCGAGCCGGCGCAATAACCACGTCAGGCCAAACGTTGGTGAAGAGTGAACGCGCAATACCGGATTATCGGCCTCTTTCATCACCTGTTCAGTTGCACGGCCGATGGCGCTCATCGCTGCGGAGACGTCGCGCAGATATTTTTCCCCCGTCGGGGTCAGGGTCACGCCTTTGCCGCTGCGGATAAATAACTTCTTCCCCATCCAGGATTCCAGCGAGGCGATCTGATGACTGACGGCTGACGCGGTGACGTTAAGCTGTTCGGCCGCCAGATGGATACTGAGAGAGTTGGCCACGGCGATAAAGGACTGAATATTTCGCAGCGAGGGTATGGGGAGGGTCTGGCGATCCTGCGCGGGCATGGCCCACTCCTTTCAAACGAGACAATTTTAAAAAACATAACATTGCGGCATCGCGTCAGCAATTTTTACCCGGCTGAATGGATTAAACATGATCCTGTTCACAGTGTTTTATCGATGAATATCGATGAGGATTACATTTTATTTTTATGACCTGTATCGCGTATCAAATTTATCTCAGTAATAAATGAGTTTTATTGAATGGTGTTTCGTTCGATAGCCGATATATTGACGTTGAACGCATAAATAAAACGACTCACGTTGTTCGAATAATGAGGTAAAACATGTCTCGTATAGAACAAGTTGCCCCCTACATAGCGACAAAGAAAACCAATTACCGTTTCGTTGTACTGGCATTAATTTTTATTGTGTATGCCATTAACTATGCCGACCGAACAAATATTGGTGCTGTACTTCCTTTTATCATCGACGAGTTTCATATCAATAATTTCGAAGCCGGTGCGATCGCCAGTATGTTCTTTTTGGGATACGCCCTGAGCCAAATACCGGCGGGCTTTTTTATCGCCAAAAAGGGCATTCGCGGGATGGTGGCGCTGTCGATATTTGGTTTCTCGGCGTTTACCTGGTTGATGGGGACAGCGACCTCAGTGCTGGGCCTGAAGTTTATCCGCCTCGGGCTGGGGTTAACCGAGGGGCCATGTCCGGTGGGGTTGGCATCAACGATCAATAACTGGTTTCCACCAAAAGAGAAGGCCACGGCGACCGGCGTCTATATTGCTGCCACCATGTTTGCCCCCATTCTGGTGCCGCCGCTGGCAGTGTGGATTGCCATGACATGGGGCTGGCGCTGGGTCTTTTTCTCTTTTGCTATTCCGGGGCTGATCATTGCTGTCCTGTGGTATTTACTGGTACGTACCCGGCCTTCCGAGAGCCCTTTCGTGTCAAAGGGCGAACTGGAGACCATTACCGCAGGTCAGGCGACACCGGATGCCAGACGGGAAAATATCGTGATTTCCCCCGGCTTCTCCCGCCTTGACCGTCTGATCCGCGTACGGGATCTGTCGCCCATCAGCACGGTAAAAGGTCTGTTCACATCGAAAAATATTCTCGGTGACTGTGTGGCCTACTTCATGATGGTCAGCGTGCTGTATGGCCTGCTGACCTGGATACCGCTTTATCTGGTGAAAGAAAAAGGCTTTACGTTCATGAGCATGGGCCTCGTCGCGAGTATGCCGTGTATCGGCGGTTTTATCGGCGCGATTTTTGGCGGCTATGTCTCCGATAAATGGCTCGGGCGCAGGCGTAAACCGACCATGATGTTTACAGCCATCAGCACCGTACTGATGATGATCATCATGCTGAATATCCCGCAAAGCACCGTTGCGGTTTGTGTCGGCCTCTTTTTTGTTGGTCTCTGTCTGAATATAGGCTGGCCCGCCTTCACCGCTTATGGAATGGCCGTAGCGGACAGCAAAACGTATCCCATCGCCGCATCAATTATTAATAGCGGCGGTAATCTCGGCGGATTTGTTTCGCCGATGCTGGCAGGTTATCTGCTGGATAAAACAGGAAGCTTTAATTCTGTCTTTATTTATTTCGGTATTTGCGCAGCAATTGGATTAGTCATGATTATCTTGCTGGAAGAACCGAAATAATAAATAAAACCTCTCTTACAATACTGGAGTAAATATATGCTTCTGAAAGATAAAGTCGCCGTGATTACCGGCGCGGCTTCTGTGCGCGGTTTGGGTTTCGCCACGGCAAAATTATATGCCGAGCAGGGCGCGAAAGTGGTCATTATTGATTTAGATGCCGAGGCCAGCCAGCGTGCGGCTGCATGTCTGGGTGAAGGGCATCTGGGGCTTGCGGCAAACGTCAGCAACGAGTTGCAGGTGAACGCAGCCATTGAGCAGGTTCTGGGTAAATATGGGCGCATCGACATTCTGGTGAATAACGCCGGGATAACCCAGCCGCTCAAACTGATGGATATTAAGCGCGATAATTACGATGCCGTACTGGATGTCAGCCTGCGCGGTACGCTGCTGATGTCCCAGGCGGTGATTCCCACTCTGCGCGCGCAGAAGTCCGGCAGCATTGTCTGTATCTCTTCAGTTTCGGCACAGCGCGGCGGCGGTATTTTTGGCGGCCCGCACTACAGCGCTGCAAAAGCCGGCGTGCTGGGGCTGGCCAAAGCCATGGCCCGTGAGCTTGGGCCGGATAACGTGCGCGTGAACTGCATCACCCCGGGGCTTATCCAGACGGACATCACCGCTGGCAAGCTGAGCGATGAGATGAAAACCGCCATTCTGGCGGGTATTCCGCTCAACCGTCTTGGTGATGCACAGGATGTTGCCCGTGCCGCGCTGTTCCTGGGGAGCGATCTCTCTTCTTATTCCACCGGTATCACGCTCGACGTGAACGGCGGCATGCTGATCCATTAAGGGGAGACGAGAATGACGAATACGACAGTTCAACAGGTTGCCGCGGCCGCGTGGCGCATTCGCCGCTACGCGCTGCGAATGGGCGAAGTACAAGGTCAGGGCTATATCGGTCAGGCGCTGGGCTATGCCGACGTGCTGGCAACTGCGTTTGCGCACGGTATGACCTTCAGGGCTCAGGAGCCGGAGTGGGAAGGCCGCGACCGCTTCCTGCTCTCCCACGGACATTACGCCATTGCGTATTATGCGGCGCTGATTGAAGCGGGGATCGTTCCTGAAGAGGAACTTGAAACCTACGGCTCGGATGACAGCCGCCTGCCGATGTCCGGCATGGCAACGTATACACCCGGCATGGAGATCTCCGGCGGTTCTCTGGGGCAGGGACTCAGCATTGGTGTGGGAATGGCGCTGGGGCTGAAGCACAAACAGAGCACGGCGTGGGTAATTAACTCCATGTCTGACGGTGAGCTGGACGAAGGTTCAACCTGGGAAGCCGCCATGTCAGCCGCGCATCATGGGCTCTCGAATCTGATTGTGCTGGTGGACATTAACCGGCAACAGGCGGACGGTAATTCACATAACATCCTCGGTTTTGAGCCGCTGGAAGATAAGTGGACCTCCTTTGGCTGGTATGTACAACGCGTTAACGGTAACGATATCCCCGCGCTGGTGTCGGCGTTTGATAATGCCAGACGCTATCCCGAACAACAGCCGCGCGTCATCTTATGCGACACGCTGATGGGCAAGGGCGTACCTTTCCTCGAGCAGCGTGACAAGAACCATTTTATTCGCGTGGATGCCGATGAGTGGCAACAGGCGCTCGCCGTGCTCGATGCGAATAAACCAGAAGGAGTCCTGTAATGAGCCAGCCCGTCGAAAATAAACCGCGTTTAACCACCTCCGCCATGATTGCCTCGATTGCAGAGGAAGGGCAGGAAACCCGGGCCGCGCCGTTTGGCCACGCGCTGGTGAAACTGGCGGCTCAGCGTCAGAACATTGTCGGCATGACGGCAGATTTGTCGAAATATACCGACCTGCATATCTTTGCCCAGGCATACCCTGACCGTTTCTTCCAGATGGGAATGGCGGAACAGCTGTTAATGGGGGCGGCAGGTGGGATGGCCAAAGAGGGCTTTATTCCCTTTGCCACCACCTATGCCGTGTTCGCCACCCGCCGTGCCTACGATTTTATTCATCAGGTCATTGCTGAGGAACACCTCAACGTCAAGATTTGCGCCGCGCTGCCGGGGTTGACCACCGGCTACGGGCCAAGCCATCAGGCAACGGAAGATATTGCGATCATGCGCGGCATTCCGGGCATGACCATTATCGATCCTTGCGATGCGATTGACACCGAACAGGCGGTGCCTGCCATTGCCAGCCACGAAGGGCCGGTTTATATGCGTTTGTTACGCGGTAAGGTTCCGGTGGTGCTGGATCAGTACAATTATCGGTTTGAAATAGGCAAAGCCGCGCTGCTGGAAGAGGGCAGTGATGTGCTGATTATCGCCTCAGGGCTGATGACCATGCGCGCACTGGAGGCGGCAAAGCAGTTGCGCAAGGATAATGTCAGCGTGGCGGTACTTCACTCACCCACGATTAAGCCCCTGGATGAAGCGACCATTCTGGCGCAAGCCGCGAAACCCGGACGTCTGGTTATTGTGGCTGAAAACCACAGTAGCGTTGGCGGGCTTTGTGAAGCCGTGGCGTCGCTGTTGATGCGCCATCGCGTTAACGTCGACTTTGACACCGTTGCGTTGCCGGATGCTTTCCTTGATGCGGGTGCGCTACCGACCCTTCACGCGCGTTACGGGATTTCGACTGCCGCCATGGTGGAGAAGATCCGACGCAGGCTCTGATTTTCAGACGGGTATGTTGTCAACGGGCGAGGGGTGTTTTACCCTCGCCTCTGTTGCGATAAAGGAGTCCGTCATGGCACAAAACATCTACGACAACCCGGCGTTTTTTGAAGGCTATGCCCGGCTACCGCGTTCGGTGCAGGGTCTGGACGGCGCACCGGAATGGCCTGCGCTGAAAAGCATGCTGCCACCGTTATCCGGCAAGTCAGTTATCGATCTTGGCTGCGGTTACGGCTGGTTCTGTCGCGCTGCACGCGCGCTGGGGGCGGCAGAAGTGACCGGCGTTGATCTCTCCGAAAAGATGCTCGCCCGGGCGGCTGAACTGACGGATGACGCGCAAATTAACTATCAGCGTAGCGATCTGGCATCTCTGGCGTTACCTGAGAACAGCGTTGATTTGATCTACAGTTCACTGGCGCTGCACTACCTGCCGGCGCTGGAGACCCTGTTTGAGCAAATCCGGCGGGCGCTTAAACCCGGCGGCAGCCTCGTCTTTTCAATGGAGCATCCGATTTACACCTGCGCCACACGTCAGGGCTGGCTGACCGACGATAACGGCGAGCGTTTCTGGGGCGTTAATCGCTATCAGGATGAGGGCGAGCGCGTCAGCAACTGGCTGGCGGACGGGGTGATCAAATACCACCGTACGCTGGGTACCACGCTCAATGCGCTTATTAAGGCGGGGCTGACAATAACGGAAGTGAACGAATGGGGACCAACGCAGGCACAAATTGATGCCTGGCCCGCGCTGGCCGAAGAGGCGGAACGTCCGATGCTGGTCCTGATTTCTGCCGCTAAGGCTCAGTAACCCACTTTATACACTCGTCCATTCTGCACTCCTTCCACGCTGCGACGATAGGCCTGCGCCACCGTTGCGGCGGGAACACTTTCAAAGCCCGGGAAGAAGCCTTCGTACGCTTCCGCTGATTCGGTAAGTACCGTCGGGCTAATCAGGTTGATGCGGATCCCGCGCGGCAGTTCACAGGCCGCAGCGCGGACAAACCCTTCCAGAGCGGCGTTCACCGTGGTGGCATTCACCCCCTGAGCGATAGGCTCATGCGCCACGATCCCGCTTATCAGGGTGATGGAGCCGCCTTCATTGAGGTAATGCTGGCCGGTCAACGCCAGACGAACCTGTCCCAGCAGCTTATCCTGCAAGCCCTGATTGAAATCGCTGTCTTTCATGGTCGCGAGCGGGCCGAAGTGCAGGCCGCCACTGGCAGAGACAATCGCATCCACCGCTCCGATGTTTTCAAACAATGCCTGCACGCTGGCCTGAGAGGTGATATCCACCTGGTAGTCGCCCTGCGTGCGACCCACGCGGATCACGTCGTGGCGACGGCTCAGCTCTTCTGTTACCGCACGACCGACCGTACCGCTGGCACCAATAATCACGATTTTCATAGCTGACTCCTTAGGTTGTGAGCCTTCATTCTTTAATAAATCAAAACTCAGATAAACTGGGCTAAAGTTAGAGGATTGCTAACCAGGGGTTTGGAATATGGATAAGCTTCGCAGCATGGAGACCTTCATTGCTGTCGTTGAGAGCGGCAGTTTTACCGGCGCGGCAGGCCGGCTGGAGATGTCGGCGGTGATGGTGGGGAAGTACATAGCGTTACTGGAGTCTCAGCTCGGCACCCGGCTGCTGGAGCGAAACACGCGGCGTCAAAGTCTGACGGACGCCGGGCGGGTCTATTTCGACGAGGCGAAGCGGGTGCTGGAGCAGGTCTCTATCGCCGAAAGCGCGGTTGAGCGACTGCGTGCCGCCCCAGCCGGGACCTTGCGGGTCACGGCGCCCACCTCGTTTGGGGGGTGTGTGATAGCCCCTCTCACCGCGACCTTTTTGCAGCGCTACCCGGACGTGCGCGTGGAGCTGGATCTGACCAACCGGATGGTGGATCTGGTGGATGAAGGGGTCGATCTGGCCATTCGCATCGGTGACATTCATAACGACGATCTGGTGGCGAAGTACCTCTGCCCGTACCGAATGGTGATCTGCGCGGCCCCGGCGTATCTGGCGCGTTACGGCACGCCGCGAACGCCTGCCGATCTGGCGGATCATCTCTGCCTGTCACACACGGTGTGGACCGCACGTAACGAATGGCGGCTACCGGGGGTTGAAGGCGAGATGCGCTGGAAGCGCGATGCCATTCTGCGCTGCAACGATGGCTATGGGCTACGGATGGCGGCGAGAGCGGGGGCGGGATTATTACTGCAACCCGAAGTGCTGGTAGCGGAAGAGCTGGCGAGCGGCAGGCTGGTGCAGGTGCTGGAGAACTACACGCCTGCGCCACGACCGGTACATTTGCTGTGGCGCCAGGATTTACGTCCGCTACCCAAGCTCACGCAATTTGTCGCGCATATTCTGCAGGGCGCGGAATATTTCGGCCATGCAGCTGAAGAAAAGTAATTATCAAAGCCGCAGACTTATGCTACTAAGATTAGGCACATTATAAAAAAAGAAGGTAAGCAAAGAATGTCTGTGAATAAACTCGCCAGCAGCGCACAGGGCCTGCAATCATCTGCCATCCGTGAATTATTAAAACATAGCAAAATGGCCGGGGTGATTTCGCTGGGTGGCGGTATTCCTAACCCTGCACTGTTCGATCATGAAGGCCTGAAAATTGCCGCTGATGCCGTATTATCACAGCATTTTGGTGAAGCTTTTCAGTACGGTCTGACCGAAGGCATCCCGGGGCTGCGTGAAGAAATTAAGCTCATCTGTGAAGGCCGTGGGATCGCCTGCAAGGCCGATGACGTGGTCATTACGTCCGGTTCGCAACAATCTCTCGACGTGCTGGCGCGGGCGTTAATTAACCCGGGCGATACCGTCGTCGTCGAACGTCCAACGTATCTCGCGGCACTGCAGGTATTTGGTCTGGCACAGGCCAAATTTGAATCCGTGGGCACCGATGGCGACGGAATGAAAGTGGATGAACTTGAAGCACTGGTGGCGAATAAAACCATCAAGGCGGTTTATATTGTTCCGACATTTGGTAACCCGGGTGGGGTAACGCTTTCTGAGGTGCGTCGTAAACAGCTGGTGGAATTATCGAAGCGCTATGACTTCGTTATTATCGAAGACGATCCGTACAGTGAAATTAATTATACCGATGAAGTGTTCCGCCCGTTAATTGCCCATGCCAAAGATATCGGCAATGAAGAGAACGTCGTCTATACCTCGACCTTCTCCAAAATCCTCGCCCCGGGCACTCGTGTGGGCTGGGTGCTGGTACCGGAGTGGCTGAAACGCGCGGTGGTTAATCTCAAGCAAACCACCGATCTGCACACCAGCACGCTGTCACAGCTGATGACCTATGAGTACCTGAAAACCGGTCGTCTGGCCGATCAGATTAAAATGATCCGTGAAGCCTACCGCCAGAAATACCAGACCTTTGCAAATGAACTGGAGGCGGAACTGGGTGATGTCATGTCGTTCCATAAGCCGAAGGGCGGAATGTTCCTGTGGGCCAAAATGAACAATGGCATCAACACCACGCGCTGGCTGGAAAAAACGTTAAGCAACGGCGTGGTTTTTGTGCCGGGTGAGTTCTTCTTTTGCAATGAGCCAGACCATACGACGCTGCGCATGTCGTTTGTCACGCCAACCGATGAAGAGCTGAAAGAGGCGGTTCGTCGCCTGAAAAAATCGCTGTAACAGACCTGCGCATAATGGCACCTGTGTTGTTATGCGCATTACTTGTGCAGTGCGGCCAGCGCCGCAAGCGTTCATGGTGAATCCCATGTTTGAATTTCTGATCGGTATCCTCACGCACACCCCCGTCTGGGTGTGGGTTCTGTTTATCTTTCTTATCTCACGCGGCCTCAATGCCCGTAAGCCTGCCACCGTTACGCTGGAAAGGCTGGCCATCATTCCTGCCATCTTTCTTATCTGGGATATCTACGATCTGGTGGTCTATCGCGATCTTACTCTCGCGACGGTGGCCCTTTGGGTTGCGGGGATTGTGGCGGGCGCGGCGCTGGGGTATGTGCTGATTAAGCAGACGGTCATCACCCGCACCGACGCGCCGCGCACCCTTTATCGCCAGCCGGACTACACGGCACTGCCGTTTATGATGCTGGCATTTGGGGTGAAATACGTGCTGGGGGTGATGAACGCCCTCTCTCCCCAGACGTTGCAACAGCCCGCCATGAGCGCGCTGGCGATAGTCTCCGGCGGGGTATTTGCCGGGGTCTTTATCGGGAAGTTTACGCGCTATGTAGGGGTATATCTCAGCAGCGCACCGCAACCGGCTGAGTAACGTTAGCCCGTTGCATGGGCCAGCGCGCGAGCAGAAGCTTCACCGTTGGCTACTCGCGTGACTTCGTGGATCCGGCAGATTTTTCCTGCGCACAGCGTGGCAAACATATAAACCTCTATTTCTGCCTGATGGCCTTCGGGATACGTGACGGTCACGATATGCCGGTCAGCCAGCAGTGTGTCATGACACCCTATCTGTTCCACGCGGAAGGCGATATCGCGGATCTGCGAACGCACGTGCTCCAGGTGCTGAATAAAGCCAGAATAATCAAGAGAGTGACCGTCCGTGATCTGCTGATACTCTGGCGAAAAAACGTCTTTCGGATCAATCTCGCCTTTAAACAGGCCGGTCAGTAAACGGGACATTTCCTCACGCAAAATAGCATTGTCAGACTGGGTAATCAGGCGGGTGATGATGTTCATGATGACTCCTCGTTGCGTTGAGCCGCCATTATCCTTGACAGACAGAGACGTAGTTTCTGTAATAAGCCAATGAATACCGATTTTCGGCCAAATAACGTGGTCAGCTTTGAGACACTTTTGCATCCAGGTGGATACCATACGCCGTGGCACAGCCATCAGGCCGGTCAGCTCTGGCGAATTACGACGGGTCTGCTGGTTGTCGAAACAGCGTCTGGGCGTTCGGTTGTACCGGCGCAACATATCGGCTGGATCCCGCCCGGTCAGGAGCATGCTGCCTTTTCCGGGAGTGCGATTGACGGTCGTGCGATCTATCTGGATCCCGCAGGGTGTGAAGCACTGCCCGGTGAAACGACGCTTTTCGAACCCGACGAGCTCACCAGCGCGCTGTTTTCACGCTTAAACGCTGAAGGAAGCGGGTACGATCCGCGAAAGCTCACCCTGCTGCTGGATGAACTGGCGCGGGGCCGTCAGGTGCGCTATCTGCTGCCCATGCCAGCCGATCCCCGATTAAAGAAGGTAGCCAGCCATCTGATGCAACGTGTGGACGACAACCAGACGGTTGAGCACTATGCCTCCCTTGCGGGAATGAGCGTGCGGACATTCCACCGTCGGTTTAGTGCGGAAACGGGAATGAACGTTGTTAACTGGCGGCAACTTGCCCGCGTCATGCGGGCAATGGAGTGGCTGGCAGCAGGTAAACCGGTTGGCTGGATCGCGCTGTCGTGCGGCTACAACAGTATCAGCGCGTTTATTGAGGTTTTCAGGGCCTTTACCGGCAAAACGCCCGGGCAGTGGGCGCTTAAAGAAGCCCCTTCTGTGCGAAGGTAATGCGCGTGGCTTCGTTCAGATCCAGTGCTTTAAGTGCTTCCGGGCGAACCCAGGCAACCTCCTGAAACTCGTCGTTAAACGTTACCTGCCGATTTGTGCTGATGCAGTCGAAAATCAGGTAAATCATATAAATCTCTTCCGTGGTGCCATCGGCATAGGTTTTCACCCGAATGTCATCGCGAAACGCCCAGGGTTTGACCTCCGTGATCTCCAGCGCGTCGCCCAGCTCTTCGCGAATTTCACGGCGCAGCGCCTGCTCCATGGTTTCTCCCGGCTCCATCCCGCCGCCCGATAATGCCCACTGGCCGGGAAATACGCCGCGGTCATCGGCCATTTTGCACAGCAGATACGCCCCGTCGTTCTGAATGATGGGGCAGACAATAGTTCGTTGACGCATGGTTTCTTCCTGAAAAATGAGTTTGGGCTATTTTAACAGAAGGCGGAAAGGGAAAAGGTAAACGAGGTCAGACTTTCGCCGCTGGCTTAAGCGGTATTGTTGCGGGTTATGGATGCCATGACTCCGGCCCTCTTCCACGAGAGAGGGCCGGAGAAACAAACAGCCAGTGATTAGCGCTCTCGCAGCGCCTCTTTCGCCCGGTTGAACGGCTTGATCATGTAATCCAGCACCGTTTTCTCACCGGTTTTAATGTCCACCGTCGCGATCATCCCCGGCACGATTGAGAAGTGCCTGCCTGCTTTATTCACCAGGTAATCCTGGCTGGTGCGGATAAATACCCGGTAATAGAACACCTCCGGCTTGGCTTCGTCCTGAATGGTGTCCGGCGAAATGGTTTCAACCACGCCGTGCAGCCCGCCATAAATGGCGTAATCGTAGGCGGTGATTTTTACCAGCGCTTCCTGATTCGGGTGGATAAAGGCGATATCGCGCGGGGAGAGGCGGGTTTCGATCAGCAGGTGATCGTCCACCGGTACAATCTCCATCAGCTCGCCGTTAGGCGGGATGACGCCACCGATGGTGGTGACTTTGATGTTTTTCACGATCCCGCGCACCGGAGATTTCACCGTTAAGCGGGTCACTGAATCCTCGCGGCCTTTGAGGATCGCCGAGACCATATCCACTTCAGCGTTGGCCTTGGATAACGCCTCGCGGGCCTGAACATAGTACTGAGATCGCACGTCGGTGAGTTTCAGCTCCAGATCGCTTTTCTGCCGCTGCAGGCGCAGTACCTCCACGTGGCTGGCGGCGCCGGTTTTCACCAGACGCTGAGTGATCGCCAGCTCCTTATTCGCAAGATCCAATGCCGCACGCAGCTCCCGCTGGGTATCTTCCAGCTGCGCACGGCGTGAATTATAGAGCCGGGTTTCGGCAGCGGTCAGATCGGTCCACTTCGCCAGCGAAGGGGGAAATTTCAGCGGCAGATCGTTTACCTCGGCGTACAGTCGCACGCTGGAGGCCAGCGAGGCACGGTAGCGCGCCGCGCTTTCACCAACGTTAGATTCTGAACGCGTGGGATCGAGCCGCGCCAGCACTTGTCCGGCCTGCACCTGGTCACCCTCATGGACGTTCAGCTCGGTAAGGATCCCCCCGTCGAGCGACTGTAAAACCTGCTCGCGCGAACTGGGGATCACTTTGCCCGTGCCGGTTGAGACTTCATCCAGCACGCCAAACCACGCCCAGACGCCGAGTACCACGAACATCAGTAAAGAGAAGATAACAATCCGCCGCGCACCGGTGTAGCCGCTTTCGGAGTCGAGCGCATTGTCCAGGTCGTCCATTGCGGCGACGTCACGCTGACTGATTTTCATTTTTCCACTCCCGTCCGGTTGCTGCCTGCTGCTGTTGCTGCTGCATGCGGCTGTTGTTCAGTGCCTGTGCTTTCGGCGCGTCCATCACCAGCATTCCCTCTTTGAGCACCACGACGCGCTCCACCAGTTCCAGCACCGGCACGCGATGCGTGGCGACAATCAGGGTGCGGTTGCCAAGCCAGGCGCTCAGACGCTGGATAAATTCCCGCTCGGTGTGCTCATCGAGCGACGCAGTCGGTTCATCCATCAGCACAATATTGGGGTCGCGAAGCAGCATGCGCGCCAGCAGAATGGATTGCCGCTGGCCGCCGGATAACCCCACGCCGTTCTCCATAATTGGGTAGTCCAGACCCTTCGGCAGTTTCTGCACAAAGCCCGCAGCGCCGGTTAACTCCAGCACCTCGAAAATCTCCTCATCGGTGGCGCGCGGCATGCCGAGGGTGATGTTTTCGCGCAGGGTGCCATAAAAGAGCCGGGCGTTCTGGGTCATAAAGCCGACGTTACGCCGGACATCGGCGACATCGAGGTGCGGGAGGCTGAAGTTATCGAGCCGCAATTCACCGCCGGCAAGATCCATTCCGCCCGCCATCGCCTGCAGCAGGGTCGATTTTCCGGCGCCGTTACGCCCGAGGATCGCCACTTTTTCGCCTGGCTTAATCTCCAGACGGTTAATGCGCAGGGCCATGCGCGGATCTTCCGGGTGATAGCGAAACTGTGCCTGCTCGAAAAGATAGTGACCGCGCAGTACATCCTGGCGGATCGGCGTCTCCTCACGCTGGTTTTCTGTGGGGAGTTGCATGATGCTGTCCAGTCCCTCTTTCGCCGCTTTGACCTGCTGCCAGCGCGCCAGCACGCCGCACAGCGTGGCCATCGGAGCGATCATGCGCGAGGCCAGCATCGAGGCGGCGACCACCGAACCGGTCGTCAGCGTGCCGTCGATCACCATCGGCGCACCGACCACGATCACCCCGGCATAGACCAGGCTCTGAATAGTCATTCCCCAGCTGATCAGGTTCTGGGTCAGTTCACGGGTGCGCAAGCCAGATTCAGCGGTGATCTGGATGTAGCTGTTCCACTGCTGCAAAAAGCGGTTTTCCGCCTGCATCAGCTTTATGTCCTCCAGCCCCTGCACGCTCTCCACCAGCACGGCGTTGCGCAGGGTGGATTCGTGCGCCGACTGCTTCGCGAGCTCTGCCAGCTTTTTCTGCAGTAGCAGACCGGGCAGGACCATGATCACCGCGGCGACCGGTGCGATCCACGCCAGTTGGGGAGCGATGATCGCCAGCACCACCACGAACAGGAAAAAGAAGGGCAGATCGACAATTGTGGAGATGGTGGAGGAGGTGACCATCTCGCGGATCTGCTCCAGCTCGCGTAGCTGGGAGATAAAGCTGCCGGTCGAGCGAGGGATAGCGCTGTTGCGCAGCCGCAGGGCGTGACCGAAGACCCGATCCGATACGCGCAGATCGGAGCGTTTGCCCAGCAGATCCATAATGTGCCCGCGTGCCACGCGCAGCACAAAGCCAAACAGGGTGGCGATCAACACGCCGATGGTCAGGACATACAGCGTCGGGTAGGACTGCGCGGGGATCACCCGGTCATACACCTGCATGGAAAAGACAATCCCCGACAGGGACAGGACGTTAATGAACAGCGCGGCGAGCATCACCCAGCTGTAGGGGCGCAAGTCGCGCATCACCAGTCGGTAAAGCCAGTCCGGACGGTATTTCGAAATATAGGCATCCACGCGGCTGTCTTTCAGCGCGGCCAGTGGGCGCAGGGCAATGACGTGGCGGATGGCGGGCAGCATGGCGGTCATCGAAAGCCGGTTGGTGTAGGTCTGATCGTCGAAAAAGCTGACCTCCAGCGTATCGTCGCCATCGAAATGTTCGATCACGCCGATCCTGCCGTCGTTCATTGCCGCCACGACCGGCAGACGCCAGCTGTTGATCGCCTGCTGATCCGCCGTCAGCAGCTGAAACGACAGCCCTGCTTCACGGGCCAGCTGAGTCAGTGCAGGCACCATCGGTTTTCCTTTTAGCCACGGCGCGCCCGCGAGCAGCGCACCGGGTGAGCAGGCGACGCGGTAGCGCGTGGCGACAAAACCAAAGGCCTGCGCCCACTGCGCCAGGGCCTCATCCGTCATGGTCTCACCTTGCGGGATATCGCGTTGCTTCATGGCTGGATCTCCACGGTCTGGATGGTGCGGTTATCAAGATCGAACGCGTGACGCAATTGCCCGGTGTTATAGAGGCAGTTGAGCTGCAGCTGGTGCAACTGTCCGAGGGTCTGCTGCTGGGTAAAACGCGCCTGATAGACCTCCTGCTCGGCATTAAGCACATCGAGCAGCGGGCGAGAACCCAGATCCAGATATTGCTGCTGATAGAGTTCACGGGTGCGGGCGCTGAGCGCCTCCTGACGGCCCTGAATCTGCAGCGTGCTCAGCAGGCTTAATACCTGGCTGCGCGACTCCAGCAGTTTCTGGCGTACCTCGAGGCGGGTACGCTGAATGGTGGACTGTGCGGCTTCTACCGCGTGGCCTGCGGCGTTACGCCGGGCGGTGAGGCCGCCACCCTGATAGAGCGGCATCTGCACTTTCACCCATGCAGAGTATTGGGTGCGATCCCGCGTTTCGTTACCCGCATAGCGTTCGTTCAGGTAGTGGCGCACCTCCGGCTCCAGCGAGACGGTCGGTGTCATCTGGGCGTCGGCGTAGTCGAGATTGGCCTGGGCGACGTTAGCCTGCGCCCAGGCGGCTAATACTGCCGGGACCAGACGATCGTCCGGCTCGGCAATGTCGCAGCTGCGGGCCAGCTTTTGTGGAAAATCGTTGCTGATCGTGTTGAGGGTGTTCCAGCCAAGAAAGCTCATCAAAGTAGCACGGGCGCTGTCGAGGCTGGCCTGGTACTGCATCAGCTGGGCGCGCGCGCCTTCGATACGTGCATCGGTCTGCACCACGTCAGAGAGTGAGGTGGCCCCTTCGTCATTACGCTGGCGGGTGAGGGTACCAATCGAAGAGAGCGCCTCAAGCTGCTCTTTGGCGGTGTCGACCATTTGCTGCCAGGTTTGCACCTGCACCATCGCGATGGCGGTATCGTGAGCGATGGTGTCGATGCTGACCAGCACGTTGGCCTGCTGCTGGGCGACGCCGGCACTTTCTGCACGCACCTGGCTTGCCACCTTGCCAAAGTCGTACAGCATTTGTGAGAGGGAGAGTACCAGCGACGGGGTAAAGCCATTATCGTCGCCGTCGTGGGTATAACCGTTATCCATGCCGGCATTAATTTGCGGATAGTATTTCGATTTGGCGACGTCCACCTCTTCGCTTTGTTGGTAGAGTTTCCCCACGGCTTCACTGATGGCCGGGTGCCAGGTGACGGCGCGGTTGACGGCTTCGCCAAGCTGCAGCGTGCCGGGGGCAGCCTTGCCGACGACAGGTGCCACGCGGCCATTCAGAGAGGGGAGTTCCTGCGTTTCACGGAGTTGTCCGGTATTGATCATCGCCGCCGGCGTCGCGGAGAGGGCGGGCACAGATATCAGGCAGCACGAGAGCCACCAGTAAGGCATCTTCATTCCCATGTCTTATCCCTAATAAAAATGTACTGCTTTATTGTTTATGCCCGGGCGCTGTGCGCCCGGGTCATTTGTGCAGGTGCTATCAGGTAACGATGTGTTGCTGGTTCACTAACTCGTCGTAGGTGGTCTGGACGTTATCCAGCGTCACGAGCGTCGTATTAGTGTAGGTGCTCCCTGAACCATCACGGTCGATGGAGATCACGGTATTGCCATTACTATTAGTAACATGCAGATAATTACCGAGCGTTGAACTGCTCCCGTTCCAGCCCACCAGCAGATCGCCGATATCGATTTTGTCCCCCTGCGTGAGCGAGAAGTTGGTCCAGTGATCGCCAGCAGTGCTGCTGACGTTGCCCGCGGTCGCGTTGCCTGCGGTGGCGTTCAGCACCTGGTAAATCAGGGTGTCGCCGTAGGCGGTGCCGGTAATGACGTCGTTATGTTCCGAACTGATGAACTGCGGCGCCATATTGATGGTCAGCGTGGCACTGTCTGTTTTCCCGTCGGCATCGGTCAGGGTGTAGTTGAAGGTCTCCTTCGAGGTGATGGTTGAGAGCGACACCCCGGTGTTGAGGGTGTAGGTGTAGTGGCCGTCCGCAGCAATTGCCAGCGTGCCGTAATGGCCGACGACGTTGACCGTTGCGCTGCCGGTGTACGGATCCAGCGTGGTGGTCACGCCGTTGTAGCCGGTCACGCTGAGGCGGGTATCCACCGAATGCAACTGATCCATCGCCCCGGCAGAGTCGGTGCCATCGAAGATGTTGCCGTCAACGGTGTGGCCGCTGGTAGAGTCGAACTGGGTCAGCGAGTAGGTGGTGCCGTTCACGCTTGGGGTAATGGTAATGTTCCCCACGCTGAGCCCCGGTACGCTACCGGTATAGCTCAGCGTATAGGTTCCGGCATTCAGGTCCAGCCCGGAGAGCGCGATGTCGATATTGCCACCCAACAGCGAACCGCCGCTGAAGGAGCCGCTGCGAACAACATTCGAACCGTCACTGATTGACCAGTTCACCGTCAGGCCGCCCAATGCCAGCAGCGATGCCACGTTAAAGTGCAGCGACACGTTATGCAGCGCGGTGTTCGGATCCACCACGAAGGTTCCGCTCCCGCTGCCCTGGGTTGATGACAGCAGCGCGGTTGTCCAGCTGGCCGTCCCGACGGTGGTATCCGAGTAGGTCGTCGTGTGATGCACCGAGGTGACGTCCATCGCGGTACTGACATCGTTGACCGCATCCATCGCCCGCGCGGTTGGGGTGATGTTGAGCGATGCCGTATCCTTCGCCCCGTTTGGTCCGGTGATGGTATAGACAAACGTATCCGGCGTACTGATCGCGTCAGCACCCACACCGGCTTTCAGGGTGTAGGTGTACTGTCCGGACGCATTGATGCTCAGCGTGCCGTATTCCCCCTGAATGTCGGTCAGGCCGCTGCTGTTCACCGCCACGCCGTTCACTTCTGATACCACCGCGCCGGTTGCGACATCGTTATCCAGCACATCTCCGGTGGTGGTCTCGCCCACGCTCGACACGCTGTAGACATGATCTTCCAGCACGTTCAGCGTGTAGGCGGTCAGTGCGGTGATCCCTGCAGCCGTATTCAGCAGGAAGAGGTACTCCCCGGCAGGCAGGTTCAGCGTCAGCTGAGACGAGGTACCGCCCAGCAACGGCGCACGCAGCCAGCCCGGTTCGACGCGCATCTGCTCGAAGGTCTGCGTCGCGTTATTGAACTTGTAGACATACAGGTCGAATACCGACGCCAGCGCCACACCGCCCACGGAAGCCTGAATGGTCATGGTGCGAGTGGTACCTTCCTCCACGTTATAGATGATCGGATTGCTCAGATCGTCCAGCAGGTTCAGCCCCAGCGTGTTGCCGAGATTGATCCCCACCACGGTAAAGCCGCCCTGCGACGAGGTGCCGTTATTGATTTCATGGACCGAGGTGTCAAAGGTCAGCGAGGCCGTGTCATCCACCGCCACAATACCGTTAGCGGTAGTACCGGCACCCAGCGACAGTACCAGGTTCGCCGACGCGCTGACGCCGTTATGGGTGATGGTGTAGGTGAAACTCTCTGTCCGGCCCACAACCGAGGCGCTGGTGTCGGTCAGGTTGTAGGTGTAGCTGCCATCGCGGTTAATGGTCAGCGTACCGTACTGGCCCTGAACAACCGTGCCGTCGGCGTTCACGCTGGTGGTGACACCCAGTGCGTTGGTGACAGCAGAGACAGTAGTGCCTGCCGGGGCGTTGTCGCTGCCCGCGGTCGGGTCGGCGTCGAGAATTACGTTACCGTTCAGGCTGGTGTCGCCCGTCACGGTACCGGCGCTGGTTTCTTTCACCGCCACATCGAGGCTGGTGTAGGAGCCGGTCGCCAGCAGGTTAGTGTTATAGCTCAGCACCCGGTAGTCGCCGTTCGCCAGCCCGGTCAGGTTCAGCGATACGCCGGTGGCCCCGAGGGTCAGCAGATCGGCAAACTGGGGTTGTCCGGTATCCACGACGGTAGTCCAGGTACCGTTGACGCTGTCCCAGCGCTGTACCACCAGCTCAAGGGTATTGAGCAGGGAAAGCACCGCCCCCGTGGCATTGGCGTTCACCACAATATCCGCATTGCCGCCGCTGCCTACCGTGAAGTCCACCTGGGCAGTATCATTACCCAGCAACGTGAGAACGTTGCCTACGGCACCCACCAGCAGGAAGCCATAATCACTGTACTGGCTGTTGGTGACGGTGGCCGTGGTGCTGATATCCAGCTCTTCGACGTTATTGCTGGCGGAGAGCGGGACGACCGGTGCGAGGGCTGAGCCGGGCTGCGACGTATTACCTGCGGCATCGGTGGCGGTGATCTGCAGCGTCTGACCTTCCGTCTGTTTATTGAGGAAGGTATAGCTGTAGGTGCCGTTGCTGCCCGCGATTGTGGTCACCGTGCTGCCATCGCCAAGACGGATAGAGACGGTGCTGCCTGCCTCCGCGTTACCGGTCAATACGCTACCGTCAGCGTTAAAGGTTCCGGTTGGGGCCGTTGGTGCCGTCAGATCGACAATCACGCTGGTGGCGGAAGAGACCGGGCTGGTGCCCGAACTGTTCGTCGCCGTGGCGGTAAAGGCGTGGGAGCCTTCGCTTAACGCCGGGGTGGTGAAGGTCCAGTTGCCTGAACTATCTGCCACTGCCGTTCCCATCGACACGCCGTTGTTATACAGCGTGACGGTGGTGCCTGGCAGGGCTGTACCACTCAGGGTTGGCGTGGTGTCGTCAGTGGTTTTACCGTTGGTCAGGTTACCGGTGACGGTGCCGACGTTATCGTTGATGGTGGTGATAAGCGGTGCGTTCGGCACCGGCGTTGCAGGGGCAATCACCGACGTGCTGACACCGGCGTTACCCGCCTTATCGGTGGCATAGACCAGCAGTGATTCACCGTTGGTTTGGGCCGGCGTGATTGTCGCGTTAAAGTTTCCGCTGCCGTCAGCCGTCGCGGTACCGAGTACTGTTCCGGTACTGGTGGTGATGGTAACGGTGCTACCCGCTTCGGCGGTCCCGGTGACGTGCGTACCGTTGGTGATCACGGCAAGGCTTGCCGGCACGTTCGGTGCAGTCAGATCCACGGTAATGGTGGTGGTGGCCGATGGCGTACTGGTGTTGCCCGCGGCATCGGTGGCGGTGGCGGTGAAGTTATGCGTGCCTTCCGTCAGTGTGGTGGTGGTTTGCGGTAGCGTCCAGTTGCCGTTCGCATCGGCGGTGACCGTGCCGACAAGCGTCGTGCCGTCATAGATGCGCACCGTCGCGTTGGCTTCGGCGGTCCCGTTCAGCGCTGGACGCGCGTCATTAGTCGGGTTATTGCCGGTTACCGGTCCGGTGATGCTGCCGACATCATCGACAACCGCACTGATGACCGGCGCAGCTGGCGCGGCGGCATCCACGTTGATCACATAGGCGGTGGTCGGGGCGCTGGTATTGCCCGCGGCATCGGTGGCGGTAAAGGTCAGGCTGTGTGACCCGTTGCTCAGCGCCGGAGAAGGGGTAAAGCTCCATGCCCCGCCGGTCGCGACCGCGCTACCAATCTGGACGCCGTTATCGAAAATTTTCACCGTGGCGCCCGCTTCCGCCGTACCCGTGAGGGTAGGCTGCGCGTCGTTAGTCAATCCGCCATTGGCAATCGGTGTAGCCGCATTGCCCACATCATCCACAATGCTGCTCAGCACCGGCAGGGCTGGCGGCGTCGTGTCGATAGTCAGGCTGAAGGCCGCTGACGAAACGCTGGTATTACCCGCTGCATCCGTGGCCTGCGCGGTGAAGCTGTGCGCGCCCGTGGCTAAGGTGGTCGTGAGCAAGATACTCCAGTTGCCGCTGGCATCCGCGGTGCCCGTTCCGACAAGCGTTGTGCCTTCGTAGATATTCACAGTCGCAAACGGCTCACTGGTCCCGACAAGCCGTGGCACGGTGTCGTCGGTCGTCTGTCCTGAACTGAGCGGGCCGGTGATGCTGCCCGCATCGTCAACGGCCTGGCTGATAACCGGCGCATTGGGGGCGCTGGTATCAACAACCAGCGTAAAGCCAGGCGAAGCCGGGCTGACGTTCCCCGCCGCGTCGGTCGCGGTCGCGGTCCAGGTATGACTGCCATTGCTCAGCGCTGATGACGGCGTAAAGCTCCATGCTCCGGTGCCGTCCGCCAGCGCGGTGCCGACCGGCTGTCCGTTCTCATAGATGGTCACCGTGGCGTTGGCTGCCGCGGTGCCCGTCAACGTTGGCGTGGTGTCGTCGGTACTTTGCCCGGAAGTCAGCGGCGTCTGTACGCTGCCTGCGTTGTCTCCCGCGGTCGTGATGGCCGGTGCCGCCGGTGGTGCCGTATCCACTGTCAGGTTAAACGGTGCCGTCGTGCTGCCGGTGTTGCCAGCCGCATCGGTGGCATTGAAGGTGATGGCATGAGGCCCGTCACTCAGGGCGGTGTCAGGCGTGTAGGTCCAGTTCCCCTGGGCATTAACCACCGCGGTGCCAATCTCGTTGCCATCCACAATGATATGCACAGTGGCACCCACTTCGCCCGTACCGTTGAAGGTCGGACGCGCGTCGTTGGTGCTGTTGCCGGTAGTGAGCGTACCGGTGACCGGGCCGACGTCGTCAATCACACTGCTGACCAGTGGCGCAGCAGGGCCTGCTGCATCCACGGTAAAGGCAAAGACCGACGAGTTTGCTGACGCATTGCCTGTCGCATCGGTAGCGTAGGCGCGAAGGAGATAGTTGCCGTCGCCCAGCGGCGTGCTCGGGGTAAAGGTCCAGTTACCACTTCCGTCGACGGTCGCAAGGCCAATTTGCGTACCGTTATTCATGATGTGGATTGTACTACCCGGTTGTCCGGTGCCGCCGATCGTCGGGGTGGTGTCGTTGGTGACTTGCCCGCTGGTGAGGTTGCCGGTCACGCCGCCAGGGGCATTGTCGTTAACCGTATCCAGCGTTGGAACCGTTGGCGCCGTCAGGTCAACCACGACGTTCCAGCCGTTAGACACCTGGCTGACGTTGCCCTGTGGGTCGGTGGCGGTAACGGTGAAGGCGTGAGGTCCTTCGCCGAGCGCGGTGTCAGGGGTGAACGTCCAGGCACCGGTGCCGTCAGCCGTGACCACGGCAATCTGGGTACCGCCGTCGAAAATTTTCACCACGCTGTTCGCTTCCGCCGTCCCCGAAAGAGTTGGCGTGGCGTCATTAGTCGGATCGCCGCTCACAATCGTGGTGGCAGCATTGCCCACATTATCCGTTACGTTGGTGATCGCTGGCGTGGTGGAAACCGTATCAACGACGATGGTGAAGCCTGTCGACAGACCACTTTCATTGCCCGCGGGATCGGTCTCGCGGATGGTCAGAACGTTATTGCCCTCCGCCAGCGCAGGCGGTGTGAAGACCCAGGTCCCCGTATTGCCGACCAGTGCGGTGCCCAGCAGGGTTCCGTTGCTGTAAACGGAGATGGTATCGCCCACCGTGCCGGAGCCGGTAAGGGTAGGCTGGTTATCGTTGGTGGTCTGCCCGTTGGTGAGTTGACCAGTGCCAGGGCCGACATCATCAATCACTGAGCCAATGGTCGGCGTGTCCGGTGCGGTGAGGTCAACGGTGACGGTTGCAACCGGCGAGCGGCCGCTGGTCGAGAGCCCGACCGTCGCGGTCACTTCAAAGGTGTGCAGCCCTTCACCCAGCGCAATCAGTGGGGTATAGCTCCAGTTACCGTCCGCATCAGCAATCACGTTGATCAGCGGAACCGCGATGCCGTCCTGGTAGATGGTGATAATGCTGCCCGCTTCGGCCGTACCCACGAGTGTCGGGGTAATGTCGTTGGTGGTTTTGTCTTTCACGTCGCCGGTGACAGGCGTTTCATCATCGTTAATCGCCGTAATGATGGGCACATCCGGAAGATTCGGCAGCGTACCGGTGACGGTGTAGGATGCCTCAGGACTGAGGTTGCCCGCGGCATCGGTCGCGGTCACCGTCAGCACAGCGCCATCCGTTTGGGCTGGGCTGAGTGCGATGGAGAAGGTGCCACCGGTGGCTACGCCTGTACCGAGAACATTACCATTGTTATCGGTTACAGTGATGGTAGCCCCCGCTTCGGCGGTGCCGGTCAATGGAGTACCTTGAGCGGCTATGCCAGTAACCGCGGGAGCGGCCGGATCGAGAGTATCGACGTTAACGCTAAGCGGTGCAGAGCTACCGGACGTATTGCCGGCCGGATCGACCGCGGAGACGGTAAAGGTATGCGGGCCTTCCGCCAGCGTGCTGTCGGCGGTCCAGCTCCAGTTACCGTCCGGCTGTACCGTTACCGGCACCGTGGATGCTGTACCGTCTACGGAGACGATAACGGTGGTACCCGGTTCGCCGGTGCCCGTGAGGGTCGGCGTGCCGTCACGGGTATAAAGCACATTGCTTGTGAGCTGGCTGTCAGACACCGCGTTAATCAGCGGGATTTCTGGCGCAGTGGTATCAACGGTGACGGTGAAGACCGGGCTGAGGCCGCTGACGTTACCCGCAGCATCGACTGCCGCAACGGTGATGTTGAGTGGGCCATCAGTCTGGGTCGGAAGATCGAGAGACCACTCGCCATTGCTGCCCACTTCGACGCGTCCTAGTTCAACGCCATTGTTATAAACGATGACCGTTTCGCCCGCAGGGCCGGTACCGCCCACACCGGGGGTAGTATCCGTGGTAACACCACCGTCTGGCTTACCGCCAACGGCGCTAATGACAGGCGTATCAGGTGCCACGGTATCAACGGTGATAGTGATCCCCGGTGACGCCGCCGAAACGTTACCGGCTTCGTCGGTGGCGGTGGCGGTAAATTCGTGGCTTCCCTCATCAACGCTGGCGTCAGGGCGCCAGCTCCAGTTGCCGTTGCTGTCTACGGTGACGCGACCCACTTCGGTAGCAGGCTGACCATTAATGCTGTCATAAATAATAACCACATCGTTCGCTGTGCCGGTGCCGCTCAGGACCGGACGCGGATCGTTCGTGGTTTCCCCGTCGGCAACCGGTCCGGTTATCTGGCTGACGCTGTCCGTAATCACCGGTGCTGCTGGCGTAGCTGGCGGGTCGGTGTCAATGGTGATGGTCACCGGCTGGGACGGGGCGCTTTCGTTGCCCGCGCCGTCCTTGTTGGTGACGGTCAGGGTGATGTCGTAGGTACCGTTGGCCAGTGGGGTATCCGGTGTCCATGTCCAGTTACCGTTGCTGTCCACCTCGGCGTCACCAATTTTGTCGGTGCCGTTGTAGATAGTCACGGTATCGCCCGGATTGCCGGTGCCGCTCAGCGTCGGCGTGGTATCGCGGGTGGTCTCTCCCGGGTTCAGCGGGGTTTCTGTTGTGCCGCCGTCAGGGTTCACGGTGATCTCTGGCGTCTCCGGCGTGGCGGGTGCCACGGTATCGACCACCAGCACAAACGGGCTGGAGACGGTCGTATTCCCGGCGGTATCGGTCGCATGAACCGTCAGAGAGTGCGAGCCGTTGGTGAGCGGGGTGGTAGGGGTGAAGCTCCAGCCGCCGGTACCGTCGAGTGTGGCGGTACCGAGCAGGGTATTGCCATCATAAAGCGTAATAACCGTACCCGCCGGCGCGCTGCCCTGCAGCAACGGTTGCGTGTCATCCGTGGTGTCGCCGCTGGTGAGCGGGCCCTGAACGTCACCGACATCGTCGGTTACGGTTGTGATGGTCGCCGCCGGTGGCGGGGTGATATCGACCGTAAAGGTGAAGCCGCCTGACGGCAGGCTGATGTTACCTGCCGCGTCGGTGGTGACGGCGGTCAGGGTATGCTCACCGTTACCAATCGGTGTACCTGGCGTAAATGTCCACGCGCCGCCGCTGCCGACCAGCGCGGTGCCGATATCAACACCGTCCAGACGAATGGTGACCGTTGAGCCCGGTTCGGCAGTGCCGTTGAGTGTCGGGGTTGGATCGTTCGTAATGGCACCTGCGGTGAGCGCACCTGTGCTTCCCTGAACATCGTCCACCACTTGCGAAATTACCGGTACTTCGGGTGCAGTACCGTCGACAGTGATACTCCAGGCATTTGATGGCCCGCTTGGGTTACCGGCGGCGTCAACTGCCGTTGCCGTCAGCACGTGGCCGCCATCAGCAAGCGGCGAGGATGGCGTGATGCTCCATACGCCAGATGCCGGAACGAGTACCGTGCCGATGACCGTGCCGCCGCTGGAGAGCGTGATGGTTGTGCCAGGCTCGCCCGTTCCGTTTATGGTTGGCGTCCGGTCATTAGTGAGCCCGTTCTGGGCGACAGGGCCCGTAGTGGCAGAGGCATCGTCGTCCACTGAAACGATAACCGGCGTTTGCGCGGCGGTAATATCCGGCGCAATGGCAGGCGTTGTTGGCCCGGTATTGCCGGCGGGATCGGTGGCATCTGCGGTCAGGGTTTCACCGTTGGCTTTTGGTGGGGTCAGCGTGACGGTGAAGCTGCCGTCGTCATTGGCTTTCGCCTCGCCAACCGTGACGCCATTTTCACGGATGGTCACGGTGCTGCCCGGCTCTGCGGTACCTGTCACTTTGGTACCGTCATCTGAGACAACAACGTTATCCGGAGCCAGTGGCGCCGTGGTATCTGGTGCATCGGCTGTAGCGGGTAGGCTGGCGTTACCGCTGCCGTCGGTTGCCACGACCGTCAGCACTTCACCGTTGGTCTGTGCAGGACTAATAACCGCCGTAAAGGTGCCATCGCTGTTGGCGGTGGTTTCACCGATGACCGCGCCGTTAGGATCTTTAATGGTGACGGTGCTGCCTGGCTCCGCCGTGCCGCTGACGCTCTGGCCGTTTTCTGCCACCTGAAGGTTGCCGGGGGCGACAGGAGGGGTTGTGTCCGTAGCCGTGACGGTCGCAGGTGTGCTCTGGTTACCAGCAGCATCAGACGCCACCACGGAGATCTGCTGGCCGTTAGTTTGCGCCGGCGTTAACGTGGCAACGAAGTTGCCGTTGCCGTCCGTTGTCGTCCGGCCAATTATGGTGCCGTCGCTGCTGGTGATGACAATGCTGCTGTTTGGCTCGGCAGTGCCGGTAATCTGCGTGCCTGCCGGATTAAGCGTGATGTCGGGCGTTTCCGGCGGCGTGGTATCGACAATGAAGTTGATTGGCTGCGACAACCCACTCTGGTTCCCGGCAGCGTCGGTGACCTGCACCGTTATTGAGTGAGCCCCCTCCGAAAGCGGTTTGTCCGGTGTGATGCTCCAGGTGCCGTTGGGCTGAACTTTAACGGTCGCAATGGGCACGCCGTTATCGAAAATCGTAATTGTCCCACCGGGCTCTCCTCTCCCTGCAAGAACAGGTTTAGCGGCATCAGTGAACAGGCCGGAGGTAATTGCGCCTTTGATGGCACCCGTGTCATCGTTCAGCACGATGGCGGTTGGCGCAGTTGGTGCGGTGAGATCGATGGTAACGGTGAACACCGGGGAAGCCGGTCCGGTGTTACCGGCAGCGTCGGTTGCCCGGACGGTGAGCTGATGCGTGCTTTCGCTGAGATTGATCGAAGGGGTAAACGTCCAGGTGCCGTTGCTGGCAACGACAGCGGTGCCAATCGCGATCCCGCCATCATAAATGGTGACCTTAGATCCGGCTTCCGCGGTGCCGGTAAGCTGTGGTCGCTGATCGTTGGTGCTACCACCGTTACTGACCGGGCCGGTGACCGGATTGGTATCGTCTGACACGAGCGTGATGGCCGGCGCTGTGGGGGCGACGGTATCCACCACAAAGGTCACGGCGCCGGAGGCTGGGCTGGTGTTACCTGCCGCGTCGGTCGCGGTGGTGGTAATGGAATGGCTTCCGTTAGCGAGATTTGTACCCGGGGTAAAGGTCCAGTTTCCGCTGGCATCAACCTTGGTCGTGCCAATCGGCTGACCATTATCGTACAGGGTGATGGTACTGCCTGCTTCGCCGATGCCGCTGAAGGTGGGGCGGGCATCATCGGTACGCTGACCGTTAGTCAGCGGTCCGGTTTCTCCGCCAACGTCGTCATTCACTATTACGATATCGGGCGCATCGGGTGCGGTGGTATCCGGTGCTGTAACATGGCCGGCCTGGCTGGTATTGCCTGATGAGTCGGTTGCTGTGGCGGTAAGTTGCTCGCCATTCGTCAGCGGCGTGCCCAGAACAATGGTGAATTTGCCGTCGCTACCGGTTTTACCCGTGCCGACCAGATTGCCGTCCGCGTCTTTCAGCGTAATCGTACTGCCGGGTTCAGCAGTACCTGTGACAGTTTTACCATCTGAGGAGAATTGAAGGTTGGAAGGCGCATTTGGCGGTGTGGTATCCGGATCGGAAGGATTGCCCGGCGTGCCGGGGTTCGTATTGTCATCATCATCGTCGCCACCCCCTCCGCCGCCGCTGCTTGCCGCGACAGCGATCCCGCCTGCGACAGCAAGACCACCGAGTACCCATGGCCAGATGGCTGCGCCACCGGTATCACCGCCTGAGGCCGCCAGTAATACGTCCGTGGAGGCGATAGATTCGTAGGTAGCAGCCCCGGTAGGATCTTCAATCCACCACAGCGCACCGTCACTCTCTTCCAGGACCAGCTGACTCACCCCCTCCGCGTCGGTGACGTAGAAATTCTTCAGGGTAATGACCTCGCCAGAGTGCAGCGTGACCACCAGATCGTTACCACTGCGGGCGAAGTGGGAGACATCGGCTCGCTCTACATGAAGCTCAACGATAGAGGAATGGCTCAGCGTAACCTGTGTGCCTTCCGTGGTAGTTTCCACGCCAGTGAGTTTCGATATAACAGAGATTTGGCTCATTTAGGTATTACTCCAGCAGAGTTGTCGTGAACGGCGTGCAAGATGCGCCATCTCTGCGGAAGGTAAAGCACGCCCCCGGCGGAGTTGCTGTTATTTACGCAGCACTCACCGTTATTTTTTTAGAGCGAACGATGCCCGCCATAATCCAGAGTGGCAACATCAGAGCGAATCTAATTACTCATGAGAGAGAACGTCGTTTATTTGTATTTTTGTGTTGTATAAAACCCTGTAATTAATAGAGGTATTGGTTTTGACGATATAAAAATGATATAGCCAGAAAAGTCTGAATGTGCAAATTAAGCATCTGTAAACACTGTATGAAGCGTTGAAGTGGGCATTAATTCATAGCTGTCTATTATAATTTAAAAAATATAAACCGTTGTATTTATTGTGTTTTTATTTGTTTGTAAAATGCAGTGTTTTATCATTTTGCCATGAATAAATATTTAGTAGGGGACTTTTTTAGGATGGCGTTAAACGCTATTGTTTATGCCGGCTTAATGTGCGTTTAAGTTAGGGTAACGTTTTTGATATAACATATATTATGTTGGTAATTAATTAAAAATATATTCTTGTGCGGTGCCGGGATTCTGCTACTGAGAGAAAAATAATAACTAACAGGGAGTAAAGATAAAATATCCCGCTCAACATTTAATGGGGATACGACGTCAACATGATTCTGAGAAAAAAAGAGGGGCCCGGTAATGAATAAAATGCATCGCTCACGCGTTCACTGACGTCATTCCCATTCACCCTGGAGCCTTTTATGAACACCACCTCTGTGCGTTTGATTCCGGTGCTGATTTTTTCCCTGTTGTCTCCTCTCGCGCTGGCGATGGGCGATAATAGTACCGAGAGTAAAACACCCGACTGTCCGTCCGGACAGGTGTATGACAGTGCAACTCAGAAATGTGTGTCCGATAAGAGCAGCAGCCTTAGCGATCAGGACAAAACCAACTATGCCTATCACCTTGCTAAAAAAGGCGAGTACCAGGCGGCGCTGAACCTTCTTGATTCGCTAAAAAATAACAACACGGCTGAAGCATGGAACTATCGCGGGTATGCCACCCGCAAACTGGGTCGTACGGATGAAGGTATCGGTTACTACCAGCGTGCGCTGGCTATCGCCCCGGATTATGCCAAAGCCCGTGAATACCTGGGCGAGGCGTGGATGGTCAAGGGACGTCCGGATTTGGCCAAAGAGCAACTGAAAGTGATTGCCGGTATTTGCGGCCAGTCCTGTGAAGAGTACCGTGACCTGCAGGCTGCCATTAACGGACATCCGGAATCCTGATTTTCTCGTGGAGGGAAAACACATCGCTACCCGTGAGGTTCGCCAACAGTTAGCCGCACACCTCTCACGTCTCTGGCGTTATGGGCTGGTGTTGTCGCGAAACAGGGATGTCGCCGAAGAGCTGGTTCAGTCCACCTGCGTCCGCGCGCTTGAAAAAAGCAGTCAGTACATGCCCGGTACGCGTATCGACAGGTGGCTGTTTGCGATATTGCACTCCATCTGGATCTCTGAGCTTCGGGCACGCCATGTTCGTCAGGGGCAGGGGTTTGTCGCCAGCGACGAGCTTCTGGCGCCGGATACCCGTGAACAGGATGAGACGCACCTGCATTACCTGAAGGTGATGCAGCGTGTCAACATGCTTCCGGAAGCCCAGCGCAACACGGTTTTTTTGGTGTATGTCGAAGGTTTTACCTATCAGGAAGCCGCGAACACCCTGGCGGTGCCGATCGGTACCGTAATGAGCCGACTGGCGACGGCACGGGCAACGCTGGCAGCGTCTGCCGATGCCTTGCCCCCGGTTAAGGAGAAACGCTCTTGAACGCGCACCGTTTTACAGCGCCCTATAACGATGAGGCTATCGTGGCATGGATAGATGGCGAGATGTGTCATGCCGACGCGCAAAAATTTGAAGAAGAGTTGAGACGTGACGAGCGCCTCTCCGGGCGGACCGCCGAGTTAATGAAAAGCAATGCGGATTACCCCGGCGCGTTTGCCGCTATGCTGGATGATGCTCCTCTGGAGAAGATGCAGGCCCGGCTGGCGGAACTGCCCGATCCGAAGCCCGCTACCCCGGCTGGCGTAAGCCGGCGCGCACTCATTGCCGCGTCGGTCAGTTTCCTGGTGGTCGGTTCCGGCGTGGGATATGGGTTGCGACCCGCTTTCGCACCGTCTGATGAAAACGCCCATATTCGTGACCTCGAAGCGCAATACATGTCGCTTTACAGCGTCGAGACATTGCTGGATATGGACAGCGCGCCGCATGTTCTGCAGCGTGGGCTGGAACGGGCAGCGCAGGATATCGGCCTGCAACTTCAGGCGTCACAGCTTATCCTGCATGGAGCAGAGCTTAAAATGGTCCGCATGCTGCGCTATGAAACCACCTCTATCGCGCAAATAGCCTGGATAAATGCCGACTATGGCCCGATGGCGCTGTGCATCTCCCCGACAGAGCAGACAACGACAGCCGCTCAACAGGAACAGCGGCACGACATGAACCTGGTGTGGTGGCAGAAAGCGGGATATCAGTATGTGCTGATCGGCCGCAACCCGCTCCCACAGTTGCGGGGCAGTGCAGAGCAGCTGCAAAGCCTGATTTCAGGATGACGGGATACCGTTAGCCTGAATCGCAATGGCAATGGCAATCCTGTCATCAACGACCAGCGCAAATTTATCCATGCCGTAGGCCGCGCGCGAAATGGTCGTCGTCGCATCCAGCGTGAGGACCGGCGCGTGCGGATCTTTCACGACGGCGTCCAGAATGACCGGGCGGGCAATGTCGCGTACGGTCAATGTTCCGAACACCCTGAACGTTCCTGAACCCCGAGCGACCACGCGTGAGCTGATAAATTCGATAACAGGATAACGTTCAGATTCAAAAAACATGTCGCTTTTCAGTTGCCAGGTGAGCAGGCTGTTTGAGGCAACCAGGGTGGCCACGGGAAGGGTGACATGAATATGGTCATCGATATCCTTATCCGGGTTAAGCGTTACGGAACCCGTGACGCCACTGAATCTGGCCCAGGAGAGGTGCCCCCCGAAGGCGTGCCAGGATAACCGTATGGCGGTGTTTTCAGTATCAATGGTATAGCTCTGCGAGGCGGCCTGCGCCAGCGGACAGAGCAACACGAACAGAATAACCAGGCGTCGCAGCATCTCAGGATCTCTTTAGGGGTGGCAAGGCGTTAACGCGCAACCCCGGGGATCTATTCGGCTTTTAGGCGTCAGGACGTCTTAATAATATCCACCGAGATCTCGACGGCGGTTACCGGACCCCGGTTTTCCAGCCAGTGGACCGTGTTGTGATCTTCCGGCCAGCCGACACCGGGACCGTAATCAGTCGCAATACCGTGACGATGATCGGTGATGGTACCTTCAAGGATAAACACGGTGCCCGGTCTGTCGATATGATTATGCACCGGGCCAAAGACCGCGCCGGGAGCGAGAGTGACTCTGCGCATGCGAAGCTGGCGCCCGGCCATGCCCGCTATTTCCGGACCCAGATCGACGACGGAGAGTAATTCAACGGTAACGCCCTGGGTTTCAGGTGCGGTGTGTTCGCTGTTCATGATGGAGTGCCCCTGAGTCAAGTTTAGTCTGCAGGGAGCAGGGCAGGAGGGAATAAAAAAGGCCGCGTCTGCGGCCTTTCGAAGGGATTACTCAGTGACTTTCTTTTCCAGCTCGCTGGCACCTTCTTTGGTTTTATTCCAGCCTTTCTCAGCACCTTCTTTGGTGGCATCCCACCCTTTCTCGGTACCTTCTTTGGTTTTATGCCAGGCTTTCTGGGAATCTTCGCTGACCTTGCTGCCTAAGTTTTCGGTTTTACCCTCTGCAGCATGCTTCTGTTTCAGCTTCAGCTCTTCGCCTTTATTCTGCTCTTCGTGCAGTTTTTGCTTCGCGTCGTTGGCGTTTGCCTTCGCCGCAGCGACGGTATCGTCAGTTGCATGTGTGGTCGCAGCAAATACTGGGGAAGCCAGCAGAACGGCAGATAATGCGATAATTGTTTTTTTCATAATATCCTCATTTAACGTTATCGGTTATGAGCGTGATTCAGCATGGCACAGACGAAGCGGCGTGGCTTTAGGAAAAAACTGTAATGTTATTTTGGCGTTATACCGTGAAGTGTATTTAGTTACGCAGAGGGATTAATTATTTTCAGGATCAATGCCGTGTACCAGGGGCGTGCATATCCATATTACTGTTAGCTTTTGGCCATGAGTAAAGTTAATTAACTCACTGAGCTTCGCAAAATATATTTTGACTCTTACTGCTTGTTGGGGAGAGTTCGCAGAACAGTTTCACGCTGTCGTTCCTGGAATAGCCTGAAAAAGGCCCGCCAAAGCGTCGGGAGGTGTAAATATCGCGTGTTTGTCCCTGAGGGTCGATTGTTGTCAGTGTCCAGCTACTCAGGCGATCTTGCGGTCCGACGGGTATAAAAACATGCCAGTCTCCCTGCGGTACGAAAGAAAAATACCCGTTATTATCCGTTTGTGTCGTGGCAATGTGTCGGTCGAATTCCACTAACGAAACGGTTACCCGGGGCAGCGGTTTTCCTGCGTTATTCAATGTGCCCTCAATACGAGGGGAGGGATAATCATGGTAAACGCAGCCGCTGAGCAATAACGTGAGAGCCACGATAGCCTGGCTTGCGATGCGGTTTGAGGACGCTGTCATGGGTGCGAATCCTTTTGCGTTCAGGTGTTTTTCGGTGGCGTGAATGCAGTATACGCGGGTGGCGTAATTTCGGAACTATAGATTCTGTTAAGGATGTTGATTTACTGAGTTTTTCCAGACTTATGCCTGGATAAATTGAGCGTGTGAATAGACACTGGCACCTCCAGGAGAATGTAGCTTTACGAGCTACATAATAAGAGGTCTTGTCGTTGCCTTTACAATGTTAACGTACGGACGTTGCGCTTTGCAGAAAGTCGCATCAACGAACTTTCTCTGGCGCAGGAGTGGCTGAAATCGTCATGTATTTTTTCAGGCCAGCCTCTCGTTTTACACCTTGGGCTCTGAACCAAAAGGAAGCCTTAAGCCGCGGGGAGTCGACGTTGTTCACTGTCCAGAAAAAATTACCAATGAATCTGAAATTGATACTAGCTACTGTAACGGATAATACCTCAAAACTTCCCGTCGAATACTCATTACCCAAACGGACGATTTCTTTAACGCCATCCTTAACATCAATAAGAGCAATTGTCAGTGACTCCTCGAAAATAATGTCATCCGTTAAAAAAAGATATAGCGATGATCATTAACCTGAACAGCTGCTTCCAGTATTTGCCCTGGTACAATAATGTCTGTGCTATTGCCATTGATCACTACGTTAGGCTGCGCCTGGGATAAATCTGTCGCTTCCTGACCCTTTACCAGAGATATTGAATTAACCTGTTGCATAATCAATTCCACACACTACCCATCTCCGATACTGCAAGAGCACCGCTGACAAAACCACCAATAAGTACACAAACAGGTGCATCTGGCCCACACATCAATCCCGCCATTACGCAGCCTGCGGCGTTTATCGCTATTTTCCGCCCCGATTCTGAGACCTTATTCTCAGCGGTATAAATTTCGTAAACAGAAATTGCAACAGTGGGTACGACGTATAGATGCTCAAGGTATTGAGAGTGATTGTAAGCTCTCCTGGCTTAGTTAGTATCGACGTGCGCTAGTGCAGCTTCATCACGTCATGAGGAAATTCTTTCTCATTAAGAATTATTGAAGTAATAGATTTCATATCATGAACCACCAGCAGATCTTTTAAGCCCATACGTTTTGATGGTATATTGGGCGCTTAAAATTTAACCGGTTCAAGCGGCATATGATAATCAGAAAACATTATTGATTATCATAGGATAAGCAACATCATTTGTCAGAGTCGCCATTCAGATGCAAACATCCTGTAACATATTAATTAAATGGTGTATCCTCATTTCTATAGGAAAAATCCGCTTTACAGTGGTTGCTGATTGTGATTATTAGTTTTGTGAGGCAATGGCAATGTGCGAAAGGATATTAAAAAAAGATGTTTATTCTGAATGGGTTATACGCAATACCCTGTACTGGATGACTTCGCTTACTCAGTGGAAGTTTTGTGAAGATATATCCTCCTGGAAAATCTCTTTTGAAAACGATAGTCCCGAATGCCTCTATGAATTCGAGAGGCTGCTGAATGATTACGCTTTGCGAGAAAAACTACAGCATAAAACAGGGGCGTTGAGAGATTCTATTGTCCATAAAGTGCTTCGCAGTGTCGATGAAAGGCTTTCGTAATGGAATTGATGCCATTCAATTTTGACAGATTGCCTAATGGACAGGTGTTTATAAGCAACCTCGCTGGTTTTCATCATTTCATTGATGAGCAAGAGTTGCTTGATCTTTCTGATGAGCAAATCAATGCGGAACAATCAAACGCACTCGAAAGCAAGCTATTCATAACCAACGAAAGCTCATCGGCTATAACGCCCTATGCTTTAAGTTCTGCTTTTGCAAAACGATTGATGAATGAACTGGCTATCAGGCCAATTTTCATGATTGTGCCCACACTACGTTGCGACCATACCTGCAAGTATTGTCAGGTCAGTAGAGCTTCAGTGAATGCCTCTGGTTATGATCTAGATCCCGATCTCATCCCTGATATCATTTCTACTATCAAAAAACTATCGACACCACCATACAAGATAGAGATACAGGGTGGAGAGCCACTCTTGCGGTTCGATTTAATTCAGTCTATCTATGAGCAATGTGCTGAAACGCTGGGAGGTATCGATTTTGAGATGGTGATAGCATCAAGCCTGTCTGTCTTGAATGAGGATATGCTTGAATGGTCGAGAGATAGGAACATAACGTTCTCTACTTCGCTTGATGGTGAGGAAGTTGTTCACAACAGTAATCGAATTCTTGGTCATGGGCTTGCGTACAGTAGAACAGTGTCAGGAGTAGAGGCTATTCAACGGTCTTTAGGCGCTGGGCGAGTTGCAACGGTTACCACAGTTACTAAAGATCTTATCAGGCATCCTGAATCGATTGTCCATGCTCACTTGTCTCTTGGCCTCAAGGACATGTTTATCCGACCTGTTAGTCCCTATGGGTTTGCACAAAAAGCATCGTTCACCTTTTCTATGGATGAATACTTCAGTTTCTATGCCTCGTTGATAGATGAAATCCTTAAGATCAATAATGAAGGGATAAGGGTTGTGGAACATTCGGCCTCCATTCATCTGAAAAGGATCTTCAATCCCGGCTTTAGTGGTTACGCAGATTTAAAGTCGCCAAGTGGGGTTGTGCTTAACAGTATTCTTTTCAATTATGACGGTCGAGTATATGGTAGCGATGAGAGCCGTATGTTGCAGAAGGTGAATCCTGAAACGGAGTTCAGTGCGGGTGAGGTTAAGACGCTACAATTTTCTAAGAGTCCTTACTATAACGCAGTATTAAGTTCATCGTTCAATTTTGCTCTACCAGGTTGTGATACATGTGCATATCAACCATTTTGCGGTGCAGATCCATGCCAGAACATAAGTGTACAGGGTGAGCCTGTCGGTGATAGGAGTCGTTCAACGTTTTGTCAGTATCACAAGGGGATGTTCAGGTATCTGATGAACTGCATCTCAGAAGGTGGTCCGAAGGCTGAGATGCTAAAAGGATGGGCATATGTCTGAGGTTATCAGGAACGATATCTTTCATTTTGCTTCAAAAGAGACTGTGCCCGCGGGGTTCTATCGGTTATGCAAACAAAAACCAGTGAACCCTTTATTCTTTTTGCCCAATTTGCTGGTAGTTGCTGAAAGCAATAATGATGTCATTCTACCATGCTTTGATTACTCTGTTATTAGCACTGAATTATTTGAGTCAATTGAAAATGGAGATATTGGGATAATCAACAATGGCAATATGATACGCGTTATTCTGTCCCGAAGAGCCAATCATAATACTGTCTTAGTAACGGAACGTTGCAATAACTTGTGTCTGTTTTGTTCGCAGCCACCAAAAAAATCAAATGATGATTGGCTTCTTACCCAATCAGCTCTTGCTATAGCTTCATTTGGTTTGAATGGAGTTGTTGGGGTCAGCGGTGGTGAACCTTTGCTGTATGGAGATGATTTCCTTCACTTCATTGATTTTATCATCGAGAATTCACCAGATACTGCTTTGCATGTTTTAACAAACGGACGCAAATTTGCTGATACCAACTTTACTCAGGAAATGGCAAAGCGAAGCAAAAAGATCAAAATCACCTTTGGTATCCCGCTCTACTCATCAAGACCACTTGTGCATGATCATCTGGTAGGGAGTGATGGCGCATTTAATGAAACAGTCAAGGGGTTAATCAATGCAGGAAACTCAGGGATTAATATCGAACTTAGAGTTATTCCGACACTGGCTAACTATACAGAACTGGATGACATCGTAGAGTTCGTCGGCCGTGTGTTCTCCAACATCAATCAGATTTCCCTTATGGGGTTGGAATCTATCGGGTGGGCACGAAAAAACTGGTCATCAATCTTTATCGAGCATGATAACTATCGTGAGAAAATCCTCTCTGTCATAGACACTGCGCAAAGGTCAGGCATCCCTCTAACAATCTTCAATTACCCATTGTGCCATCTTCCTGAAAAAGCCAGAGGGTTTGCTACCCAGTCAATTTCTGACTGGAAAAATTACTATCCCAAAGAATGTGATGAATGTACTCAGAAGTCTTCCTGTGCTGGTTATTTCAGTTCGTCAAAAGGCCGTTTTCATCAACCTCCGAGACCAATTTTATGAAAAAAATTAATTTCGCTTCCCTGCTTCCGGGATTTTTGGCACTCAATAATTCTGTATGGGCAAGTGATTCCTCTACTGGAGCAAGTGATTTGCCCGGTATGACTCTTAATGAGCATGATTTAGTGATAGCACCACTTAACACGGAAGTCCCATTCTACATTGCAGGGCATCGCAGCCATAGCTCCCATCGGAGTCATAGTTCTCACAGATCCTCATCAGGTGGCGGGTACTATGGTGGCAGCACTCCTTATTATCCTAAAACATACAGTTCACCAAGCTCATCTGGCTCTTCAAGTTCAGGGACAAGTTCCTCATCGTCATCTGTTCGTTCGCTTCGCTCTAATGACATGGATGCCTCTACGACTACAAACTCTGCTGGAACGAATGGAACTACCCGTGCAACTAGTGGGCTGACTTCTGATACTGAAAAGCGTAAACGTTTAATCATGCGAGTGCAGTTTGCATTACTGGATAAAGGTTTTTATAACGGTAATATTGATGGAAGTATGGGACCAGCGACACGAGCTGCTATCAAAGATTATAGAGTTGCAAATGGGCTTCCTACTCCAGTAAGAGAAACATTAGATACTCAGTTATTGAATTCTTTAAATATACTGGCCCGTTAAAAATATCTGGTTAAATAGAATGAACATAAAACTCGCTATTTGAAGGATGTAGCTAATTCTGGGACAGGACATTCAGACGCCGCAGGACAGATCATGCATACAAAAAAGCCCGCAGGGCTTGCGCCGTGCGGGCTCTTAGGACTTCATCGGATGACTCTGGTAATCACCGATGGAGAATTTTGGTGGAGCTGGCGGGAGTTGAACCCGCGTCCGAAATTTCTACATCCTCGGTACTACATGCTTAGTTTGTCTTTACATTCGCACGCCAGCTGCGAACAAACACGCCACTAACGTACTAGCCTGATTAGTTTTAACGCTTCAACCCCAGGCAGGGCTTCCACGCGATCTCTTTTGGGTTTGACCTCTCTTGAATCCCCGTCTTAAGAGCGGAAGCTAGGGAGAGAGGGCTCAGAGCAGGTTATTAAGCTGCTAAAGCGTAGTTTTCGTCGTTTGCGACTATTTTTTTGCGGCTTTTTACGAGGCAAACCGCCCCTCGGCATGCACCTTGGGTTTCGCAAATCCCGTCGAATCCAGAATCAGCCCCAATAGTGTTGAACTGAGTATACCAGATTTTACATCCTGGATACCAGCCCGGAACGCTAACTTATTGAATAGTACAATAAGTGCGCAGAATCAACGTCCTGCGTTTTTCATAATACGTGCTTTGTCGAGCTGCCATTCGCGCTCTTTCAGATCGGTACGTTTGTCGTGCTGTTTTTTACCCTTCGCGACGCCAACTTTCACTTTGCACCAGGCATTTTTCCAGTACAGCGACAGGGCAACCACGGTGAAGCCTTCACGGTTAATGCGCCCATAAAGGGACTCCAGTTCACGCTTGTTCAACAGCAGCTTACGGGTACGCGTTGGGTCACACACGTAGTGTGACGAGGCGACGGTCAGCGGCGTGAAGTTGGCACCGAACAGGAAGGCTTCGCCATCTTTCAGGATCACGTAGCTATCACCGATGTTGGCTTTCCCGGCGCGCAGCGATTTTACTTCCCAACCCTGCAATGCAAGGCCAGCTTCGAATTCTTCTTCAATAAAATACTCGTGGCGAGCACGCTTGTTGAGCGCAATGGTCGCCGAGCCTGGTTTATGTGCTTTTTTCTTCGTCATAAGTATCGTAAAGCCATCGGTAATCTGATTTCAAAAAGTCACCTCATTGCGTCCTGTGAGGTCTAACGCGCTATATTAGCACGAGATGAGGCTTAGCGTTTTTTTAACAGGTGATAAATGTTATTATTTGTCGGTTGTGTGACCATGGGAAATGCTATGCCTCAGATTAGCCGTACTGCGCTTGTTCCATACAGCGCGGAACAAATGTATCAGTTAGTGAACGACGTTCAGTCTTATCCAGAATTTATTCCGGGATGTACCGGGAGCCGAGTGCTGGAGTCTGGCCCGACGCAGATGACGGCGGCGGTCGATGTCTCCAAAGCGGGGATCAGCAAGACGTTCACCACCCGCAATACGCTGACGAGCAATCAGAGTATTTTGATGCATCTGGTAGATGGTCCGTTTAAAACCCTGATGGGTGGCTGGAAGTTTACCCCCCTCAGCGCTGATGCCTGTCGCATCGAGTTCCAGCTGGACTTTGAGTTTACCAATAAACTGATTGAGCTGGCGTTTGGCCGCATCTTTAAAGAGCTGGCCTCGAATATGGTTCAGGCGTTCACGACCCGCGCCAAAGAGGTTTACAGTGTCGCATAAGATAGCTGTCGAGGTGGTGTATGCGCTGCCGGAGAAGCAATATCTGCAGCGTGTGATGCTGGAAGAAGGTGCGACCGTTGAGGCGGCTATTCGCGCTTCTGGCATCCTTGAGCTTCGTCGTGACATCGACCTGGCGAAAAATAAAGTCGGCATTTACAGCCGTCCGGTCAAACTGGCTGAAGTGGTGAATGAGGGTGACAGGGTCGAAATTTATCGCCCGCTGATTGCCGACCCGAAAGAGCTGCGTCGCCAGCGTGCGGAGAAATCGGGTAAGTAGTTCGCTCTTCACCTTAAGCCTGATCTCAAAGGGGCGAGGGGGATGAAGGAAAACAAAAAAGGTGCTCATTGAGCACCTTTTTGCATCTCTGACACCTGATTATTTGGTCAGGGCAGGCTTGTTGTCGATGTGGGTCAACACACCGGCGCTGCTGAAGGTCAGCGTCAGGGTCTGCTGGGACGCGTCTTCATGGCCCGGCTGCTGACGGAATACATAGAACCAGGTGTTTGTGCCGAACGGATCGGACATCATTGGGGTTCCAAGTGCATAAGCGACCTGCTGTTGTGTCATCCCCACACGGATTTTGGACACATCGTTAGGGGTAAGGTAGTTCCCCTGGTTGATATCAGGACGGTAAACCACTTTCTCCAGAGTGGAACAGCCTGCGGTCAACATCAGAAGAACCGCTGCGGCAGCGGTCAGCATTTTACAACGCATAGTGATTTGATTCCTTTTCGGGCCCGAGCAGAACGCGGCTCATATGTTATATGCCGATGATAATAGACCTTGCCCCACTTTGAAACCGGTCTGGCGGCGTTTTTGTTGTTCTCTATGACCCTGAGATCCCGAAAAAGTTTATGCCGCCAGCAGTTCTTTCGCGTTCGCGAGCGTATTTCGCGTGACTTCACTGCCGCCCAGCAGGCGTGCCAGCTCCTGCAGACGTGCGCGTTTATCCAGTGGCTTCATGTGCGTTTCCGTCATTTCACCGTCAGTTTCTTTGCTGACGATAAAGTGATGATGACCACACCCGGCCACCTGCGGCAGGTGGGTAACACACATGACCTGCGTTGATTCACCCAACTGGCGCAACAGTTTGCCGACGACCGCCGCCGTAGGGCCGCTGATCCCCACGTCCACTTCATCGAAAATCAGCGCCGGGGTTTCCATTTTACGTGCGGTAATCACCTGAATCGCCAGCGCGATACGCGACAGTTCACCGCCGGAAGCCACTTTAGAGATGGGCTGCAACGGCTGCCCCGGGTTGGTGGTGACGCGGAATTCAATACGGTCCGCACCTTCCGCCGTCAGATGGTTCTCTTCGAAACGGACATCGATGGTGAACACGCCGTGCGGCATCGCCAGCGTGTGCATGCTGTCGGTGATGTGCTGGCTCAGTTCCTGGGCGTAATGTTGACGGATCTCATGCAGCTGTTTCGCCGTCGTCAGCGCCTGTTCATGGTGCAGGTTCACCGCCAGTGACAGGGTTTCCAGCGAGTCAGCCTGATCGTCAAGCTGCTGTTGTTCATCAAGCAGGGACTGATAATAGCCAGGCAGCTCTTCTGGCGTAACGTGGTGCTTGCGCGCCAGCGAGATCTGACGGGAGATGCGTTGCTCCAGCTCAAACAGACGGTTCGGGTCGAGATCCAGACGTTCACAGTAGTGGCGCAGTTCGTCACTGGCTTCTGAAATCTGAATCGCGGCCTCTTCCAGCATATCCAGTACGCCAGCGAGCTTGCTGTCCATGCCGGCCAGCTCGGTGATGAGCTGACGAACATTATACAGCTGGCTCTGCAGGTTCACGTCTTCACCGTCAGCCAGCATGTTAAGGGCATTCTGGCTGGTTGAGAGCAGGTGACCGCTGTTGGCCAGGCGCTTGTACTCTTCGTCGATAAGCTCAAATTCACCCGCCTGCGGGCTAAATTCGTTGAGTTCTTTAAGCTGGTATTCCAGAAGCTCAGCACGGGCGGCACGCTCCTGGCTTTGCTGCTGGTGCTGGGCAAGCTCACGACAGCTTTGATGCCACTGGCGATAGTGCTCCGCCATGCGCTGAGTAAGTGCGTACTCACCTGCATAGCCATCAAGCAGCGCTTTCTGCTGCTCCGGTTTAATGAGTTGCTGGTGCGCGTGCTGGCCGTGGATCTGAATGAGTAACTGGCCGAGCTCGCGAAGCTGGGAAAGCGGGACTGCGGTGCCGTTGATAAAGCCGCGGGAACGACCATCGCTGCTGATAACGCGACGAAGTAAACACTCACGTCCGTCTTCCAGCTGGTTCTCTTCGAGCCAGCGCAGGGCGGCAGGGGTATCTTTCAGGGAGAAGCGAGCGCAGAGATCGGCACGGTTTGCGCCCCTGCGCACCATGTCACCTTCTGCACGGCCGCCGAGGCACAAGCCGAGGGCATCTATGGCAATGGATTTACCCGCACCGGTTTCCCCGGTGATCGCCGTCATGCCGCTGTGGAAATCGATCTCAAGCTCACGAACTATGGCAAAGTTGCTGATGGTCAGTTGTGCCAGCATAATTGTTTTCCTGTATGAAAAACCATGACTGTGTTTTCATACAGTATAAACTGGTTTTATATACAGTAAAGTACTGGATGCAAAATCAGAACAATTTTTTTGACCAGCCAAGCTTCGAGCTTAATGTATTGAAATAGCTGTAATCTTTCGGATGAATAAGATTCAGGTGATAATCACACCGACGAATGAGAACATCTTCACCTTCCTGAATAGGCAGCGCAATCTGGCTGTCGCAACTGATCTCCAGATCGTTACGGCGGTGCGAGAAACGCAGACGAATGGTGCTGCTGCTGTTGATCACCAGCGGACGCGCGGAGAGCGTGTGCGGGAACATCGGTACCAGGGTGATGGCATCCAGTGAAGGGGTGAGGATCGGGCCACCCGCAGAGAGGGAGTAGGCAGTCGACCCTGTCGGCGTGGAGATAATCAGCCCGTCAGAACGCTGCGAGAAGGCGAAGATTTCGTCGATATAGACTTCGAACTCAATCATGTGCGCCACTTTGCCGGGATGGAGCACCACTTCATTAATCGCGGTGCTGATGCGCTTCTGGCAGTCCTGCTGACACACCTGCGCTTCCAGCAAAAAGCGTTTTTCGCTGATATAATGACCTTCCAGCACGTCGGCCAGCTGCTGCTGGGCGTTGTCCGGATCGAGGTCGGTCAGAAAGCCGAGATTGCCGCGGTTGATACCGATGACCTTGATGTCATAACGCGCGAGCGTTCGGGCCGCGCCGAGCATATTGCCGTCGCCACCGACCACCACGGCGAGATCCGCCTGCTGGCCAATTTCCGCCAGCGTGCCGGTTTTGACGCTCTTCAGCTGCAGCTCCTGGGCAATCTGCTGTTCGACCATCACTTCATAGCCTTTGCTACACAGCCAGCGATACAACATTTCATGTGTCGTCAATGCGGTAGGGTGACGCGGATGCCCGACGATCCCAATACACCTGAAATGATTATTCATTTTCTGGAGGTCCTTGTGCCTGATGAATGATGACAATCTGTCTTGTTCCCTTGAATCCCGGAAACTGATCCCCATAATAAGCGAAGTTAGCGATATGAATGCAGAAAAACGCGGAGAAATTCATGAGTAGTAAAGAACAGAAAACGCCTGAGGGGCAAGCCCCTGAAGAAATTATCACGGAACAGCACGATGATGTTGAGGCTGTAGAGCCGGACGCATCTGCTGAGCAGGTGGACCCGCGCGATGAAAAAATTGCGAATCTGGAAGCTCAGCTGGTAGAAGCACAGAATCGCGAACGCGACAGTGTTCTGCGCATCAAGGCGGAAATGGAAAACCTGCGCCGTCGTACCGAGCAGGACGTTGAGAAGGCGCATAAATTTGCGCTGGAGAAATTTATCAACGAACTGCTGCCGGTGATTGATAGCCTGGATCGCGCACTGGAAGTGGCTGATAAAGCTAACCCGGACAACACCGCGATGATCGAAGGTATCGAACTGACGCTGAAATCCATGCTGGATGTGGTACGTAAGTTTGGCGTGGAAGTGGTTGGCGATACCAACGTTCCGCTGGATCCAAACGTACACCAGGCGATTGCGATGGTGGAATCAGAAGACGTTGAAGCCGGTAAAGTGCTTGGCGTGATGCAGAAAGGTTATACCCTGAACGGTCGTACCATTCGTGCTGCAATGGTTACCGTGGCGAAAGCGAAAGCGTAATTTGCCATCTGTAGTGCCGGGTGGCGGCTTGCGCCGTACCCGGCCTACTCTCTATTCAGCAATACTTTCCCGAATCGGTTTTACCGGCAGGACTTTCACCTGCTTAATCATATTGTCCTGCACGTCCAGGATATCAATATCGTATTGCTCAATGCGCACCCGCGTGCCCGCCGCCGGGATCTCTTCCAGTGCTTCCAGAATCATCCCGTTTATGGTGCGTGCTTCATCTTCCGGTAAATGCCAGTTAAAGGCTTTATTGAGCTCGCGAATGTTCGCGCTGCCGTCGATCAGCACCGAGCCGTCGTTTTGCGGGGTGACTTCTTCCGCAAGGGAAGGGGACATGGAGGTGGTAAAGTCCCCGACAATCTCTTCCAGAATATCTTCAACCGTCACCAGCCCCTGAATATCCCCGTACTCATTGACCACCAGGCCGACCTTCTTCTTGTTACGCTGGAACTTCACCAGCTGGGTGCTGAGCGGCGTTCCTTCTGGCACGTAATAAATTTCGTCAGCGGCGCGGAGCATCACCTCTTTGGTGAACTCTTTTTTCTCGGTCATCAGACGATAAGCTTCGCGCACGCGCAGCATGCTGATGGCATCGTCCAGAGAGTCGCGGTACAGCACGATACGCCCGTGCGGGGAGTGGGTCAACTGGCGGACGATGGCTTTCCAGTCGTCATTGATATCAATGCCGACGATCTCGTTACGCGGCACCATGATGTCGTTAACGCTGACTTTTTCCAGATCCAGTACCGACAGCAGCATGTCCTGATTACGCCGGGAGATCTGCGAGCGCGATTCATGCACGATGGTGCGCAGCTCTTCTTTGCTGAGCGCGCTGCTGATGGTGACGTCTGCTTTGATACCGATCATCCGCATCAGAACACGCGTCACCATGTTCAGTAACCAGACCAGCGGCATCATCAGGATCAGCAGCGGTGCCAGCAGGAAGCTGCTGGGGTAGGCCACTTTTTCCGGGTAGAGCGCGGCGATGGTTTTAGGCAGCACTTCTGCAAACACCAGCACCACAAACGTCAGCACACCGGTGGCAATGGCGACGCCGGCGTTGCCGTACAGGCGCATCCCAACGATGGTACCGAGCGCAGAGGCAAGAATGTTGACGAGGTTGTTACCGATGAGCACCAGACTGATCAGACGATCCGGTTGACGCAGCAGTTTTTCGACGCGACGGGCGGCACGGTTACCCTGCTTAGCACGATGACGTAACCGGTAGCGGTTTAAGGTCATCATGCCGGTTTCCGAGCCGGAGAAATAGGCGGAGATGACCACCATGACGATCAGCGTAATGATCAGCGTGGTGGTAGAGATGTGTTCCAGGGGGAACTCCTTTGTTACTTAGCCAGCAAACTGCTGTATGAAGCGGCTGCCAAAATAGGCAAGGGTGAGAATGCCCGCGCCCGCGACGTTGAACCAGACCACGCGACGACCGCGCCAGCCTTCATGATAATGGCCCCATAACAGGACAATATAGACAAACCACGCGATGATGGAGAGGACCGCTTTATCGATATTCTCCACGCTGAACAGGTTTTTCATATAAAACAGGCCCGTGCACAGCGTTAACGTCAGCAGCACGACACCGACCTGCGTGATGTGGAACATCTTACGCTCAATCACCATCAGCGGCGGCATCTCATGGTTAAAGGCCAGCTTTTTGTTTTTCAGCTGGTAGTCAATCCAGGCGAGCTGCATGGCATAGAGCGCGGCGATAATCAGCGTTGCATAAGCGAAGAGTGACAGGCCGATATGCACCAGCATTCCCGGCGTCGCTTCCAGATGCGTAATAAACTCATTGGGCATAAACGTGGCCAGGGCCAGGTTGATTAGCGCGAAGGCATACACAATCGGCAGTAGCAGCCAGCCGCGGTTTTTAGAGGCGACAATGGTCATCACCGTACAGATCATCAGGCTGACCAGCGAGCCGACGTTGAGCACGCTCAGGTTCTGTACGCTGCCATCGCCGGGGATAATGCGCGATTCCAGCGCGAACGCATGGCTTATCAGTGCGATTACCGCCGAAAGAATAGCCATGCGTCGCCAGCCGCTGTTTTTTTGCAGCAGTCCAGGAATGATCAGCGCGAGGCTGACAGAGTAGGCAACAAGGGCGATCAGTGCGAAAACAGGCATATAGGCATCGACAGTTGTCTTAATAAGAAAGAGAAGCAGTATAACGTTACGTGACGCCTGCTCCAACCGTTGCATAACAACAAAGCCGCCTTCATGTTATACTCCGGCAAAATTCTGTGTATGTGTCGCTGCCAGCGACCCAACGTTTCTACTCAGGCGAGAGACAATGTTTGATAATTTAACCGATCGTTTGTCGCGCACGCTGCGCAACATCAGCGGCCGCGGACGCCTTACCGAAGACAACATCAAGGAAACGCTGCGCGAAGTGCGCATGGCGCTGCTGGAAGCAGACGTCGCGTTGCCGGTTGTTCGTGATTTTATCAACCGCGTTAAAGAGAAGGCGGTTGGTCATGAAGTTAACAAGAGCCTGACCCCGGGTCAGGAGTTCGTCAAAATCGTCCGTAACGAACTGGTTTCGGCGATGGGCGAAGAGAACCAGGTGCTTAACCTGGCGGCACAGCCACCGGCCGTCGTGCTGATGGCAGGCCTGCAGGGTGCGGGTAAAACCACCAGTGTGGGTAAGCTGGGTAAATTCCTGCGTGAAAAGCACAAGAAAAAAGTGCTGGTCGTTTCTGCGGACGTCTATCGCCCGGCGGCGATTAAACAGCTGGAAACCCTGGCGCAGCAGGTCAGCGTGGATTTCTTCCCGTCTGACGTTGCCCAGAAGCCTGTCGACATCGTTAACGCGGCGCTGAAAGAGGCGAAGCTGAAATTCTACGACGTGCTGCTGGTGGATACCGCCGGTCGTCTGCACGTTGACGAAGCGATGATGGATGAGATCAAACAGGTGCATGCCGCTATCAATCCGGTAGAGACCCTGTTTGTTGTTGACGCCATGACCGGTCAGGATGCGGCGAACACCGCGAAAGCGTTTAACGAAGCGCTGCCGTTAACCGGCGTAGTGCTGACCAAAGTGGACGGTGACGCCCGCGGCGGTGCGGCGCTTTCGATTCGTCATATCACCGGCAAGCCGATTAAATTCCTCGGTGTGGGTGAGAAAACCGAAGCGCTGGAGCCGTTCCACCCGGACCGTATCGCCTCCCGTATCCTCGGCATGGGCGACGTGCTGTCGCTTATCGAAGATATCGAGAGCAAGGTTGACCGCGCCCAGGCTGAGAAGCTGGCCAGCAAGCTGAAAAAAGGCGACGGCTTTGACCTGACCGATTTCCTTGAGCAGCTGCGTCAGATGAAAAACATGGGCGGCATGGCAAGCCTGATGGGCAAACTGCCGGGCATGGGCCAGATCCCTGACAACGTAAAAGCGCAGATGGATGACAAGGTGCTGGTGCGTATGGAGGCGATCATCAACTCGATGACCCTCAAGGAACGTGCTAACCCGGACATCATCAAAGGGTCCCGCAAACGCCGTATCGCAGCTGGTTGCGGCATGCAGGTGCAGGACGTAAACCGCCTTCTGAAACAGTTCGACGACATGCAGCGCATGATGAAGAAAATGAAGAAAGGCGGCATGGCGAAGATGATGCGTGGCATGAAGGGCATGATGCCGCCAGGATTCCCTGGCCGTTAATCGCCTGGCTGCTGGCTATTTTGATGCCAGGGTGTGCCCGAAAAGCACACCCTGGCCGTGTTTTGCAGCAGAGTTTTAACTGCTGATTGCATTTTCCCCAGAAATCAGTAAAATTTTCGGGCTTTTAATATGACACCCGGGCTCCGTTCCTCGATGGGGCCCGGTTGTTTTATTCACACAAGAGGATGTTATGGTAACTATTCGTTTAGCACGTCACGGCGCTAAAAAGCGTCCGTTCTACCAGGTTGTTGTTACTGACAGCCGTAATGCACGCAACGGTCGCTTCATTGAGCGCGTTGGTTTCTTCAACCCGATCGCTTCTGGTTCTGAAGAAGAAACCCGTCTGGATCTGGATCGTATCGCTCACTGGGTTGGCCAGGGCGCTACTGTTTCCGATCGCGTTGCTACGCTGATCAAAGCAGCAAACAAAGCAGCTTAATCTGTCACGGTGGTCATGATGAGCAATAAAGCACCTGTTGAACCGATTGTATTGGGCAAAATGGGTTCTTGCTACGGTATTCGTGGTTGGCTCAGAGTGTTTTCCTCCACTGAAGACGCTGATAGCATTTTTAATTACCAGCCCTGGTTTATCCAGAAAGCCGGTAAGTGGGAAGAGGTCGAGCTGGAAAGCTGGCGTCACCACAATCAGGACATCATCATCAAGCTGAAAGGCATTGACGATCGTGATGCCGCGAATGCACTGACTAATTGTGAAATTATCGTGGATTCGTCGCAGTTGCCGCAGCTGGAAGAGGGCGACTACTACTGGAAAGACCTTATGGGTTGCCAGGTGGTCACCACTGAAGGTTATAGCCTGGGGAAAGTCATCGACATGATGGAAACCGGGTCAAATGACGTTCTCGTCATTAGGGCAAACCTGAAAGATGCATTTGGCATCAAGGAGCGGTTGGTTCCGTTCCTCGATGGACAGGTTATCAAGAAAGTCGATCTCGCTACTCAAACGATTGAAGTAGATTGGGATCCTGGTTTTTAAATTCTCCGGATAAACGGTAAAAGACGGCGCTATGTGGATTGGCATAATTAGCCTGTTTCCTGAAATGTTCCGCGCGATTACCGATTACGGGGTAACTGGCCGGGCAGTAAAGAATGGCCTGCTGAACATCCAGAGCTGGAGTCCTCGTGACTTTACGCATGACCGGCACCGTACCGTGGACGATCGTCCTTACGGCGGCGGACCGGGGATGTTAATGATGGTGCAACCCTTACGGGACGCCATTCACACAGCAAAAGCCGCGGCAGGTGAAGGCGCGAAGGTGATTTATCTGTCACCTCAGGGACGCAAGCTTGATCAAGCGGGCGTCAGCGAACTGGCGACGAATCAAAAATTGATTCTGGTCTGTGGTCGCTACGAAGGGATAGATGAGCGCGTAATTCAAACCGAGATTGACGAAGAATGGTCTATCGGCGATTACGTACTCAGCGGTGGTGAGTTACCAGCGATGACGCTGATTGACTCCGTTGCCCGGTTCATTCCGGGTGTACTGGGCCATGAAGCTTCGGCAACGGAAGATTCCTTTGCTGATGGGTTGCTGGACTGTCCACACTATACTCGTCCTGAAGTGTTAGAAGGGATGGAAGTACCGGCGGTGTTACTGTCAGGAAACCATGCTGAGATACGTCGCTGGCGTTTGAAGCAGTCGCTGGGCCGAACCTGGCTTAGAAGACCTGAACTTCTGGAAAACCTGGCTCTGACTGAAGAGCAAGCAAAGTTGCTGGCCGAGTTCAAAAAAGAACACGCGCAACAGCAGCATGAACATGATGGGAATGCGTAATACGCTCCCGAATATCAGTTTACCCAGGATAAGAGATTAAATTATGAGCAACATTATTAAGCAACTTGAACAAGAGCAGATGAAGCAGGACGTACCTTCCTTCCGTCCAGGTGACACCGTGGAAGTGAAAGTATGGGTTGTTGAAGGTTCCAAAAAACGTCTGCAGGCATTCGAGGGCGTGGTTATCGCTATTCGTAACCGCGGTCTGCACTCTGCATTCACTGTTCGTAAAATTTCCAACGGCGAAGGCGTTGAGCGTGTCTTCCAGACTCACTCTCCGGTAGTTGACAGCATTGCTGTTAAACGTCGTGGTGCTGTACGTAAAGCTAAACTGTACTACCTGCGTGAGCGTACTGGTAAGTCTGCTCGTATTAAAGAGCGTCTGAACTAAGATTCGCTTAAGCGACATCCTGTTAAAAAGGGCTGGCCGAAAGGCTGGCCCTTTTTTATTCCATCGCACCTCTCGCATTAACCCTTTCGTCATAAATCATTTACAATGCTGGCCTCTTAACGGGAGGGAAAGTGGATAACGTACTGCATCGGCATAACTGGAAACGCGCAGCGGCTTTGACCGCGCTGTTTGCGATCCTGCTGATCGTGGTTGCGCCGCTTATCTCCATCTCGCTGCAAAAAGATCCCATGAGCGCCATGCCGGGAATGCATCATGACATGAGCATGATGTCGATGGATGAACACCATGGCGATATGCCGCACTCGATGCCCGTCGACCATGCGGAAGCGTGTGGCTACTGTGTACTGTTAGCGCATGTGCCGGGCATGATGCTGGCGCTGATTGTACTGCTCAGTGTGGTACTGCAAAGGAGTCGCGTTACACCGCCGCAACCGCCGGTCAGCCACTGGCACTTTTTCCCCTGGCTCTTTCCTGATACCCGCGCGCCGCCGCGGCAGTCTGCTTTTTCCCTTTAAAAAAAATCGATAACTTTTTGCCTTAAAAAGGAAAAGTATGACTACCTGCACTCCGCGCGCGGCATGGGGAAACCTGCTGCGTCGACTCCATTTCTATGTCGGGCTGTTTGTTGGCCCGTTTATCTTCTTCGCCGCGCTGACCGGTACGCTGTATGTGGCGACACCGCAGCTGGAAAACGCGCTCTACCGGCACGCGTTGCACACGGATTCAATGGGAGAGGCACGGCCTCTGGCCGAGCAGATTGCCGTGGCGGAAAACGCCGTGGGTTCAGATCTGCGCCTGCATGCCGTTCGTCCGGGGCTGGTTGACGGTGATACTACCCGCGTGATGTTCGCTGACCCTGCGCTTGGCCCGTCGGAGAACCGCGCTATCTTTGTGGATCCCGTGAGCCTTGAGGTGCGGGGCGAGATGACGGTGTACGGCACGAGTGGCATTCTACCGTTGCGCCAGACCATCGATTATCTGCACACCTCGTTAATGCTTGGCGATGTCGGGCGTCTCTATAGCGAGCTGGCCGCCTCCTGGATGTGGGTTGCCGCGCTGGGTGGAATCGCCCTGTGGTTTTACACCCGACCAAAACGTCGGATGAACAACCGTTTCCAGAACCGCCGTCGTGTGCATGTGGCACTGGGCTGGGTGTTGCTGGGGGGAATGTTATTGTTCTCAGCGACAGGCCTGACGTGGTCTCAGTGGGCGGGCGGTAACGTGGATACACTGCGTGCCCGGATGAACTGGCTTACGCCGCAGGTCAATACTACGCTCTCCGGTGTGCCTGCCATCATGGACGAGCACGCTGAGCACCGGGGGCATCATAGCGGGATGATGATGCCCGGGATGGTGATGGATCCGACGCTTTTTGATGACGTCCTGCATGCCGCCCGTACGGCGGGTATAGATGCCAGCAAGCTCGAAATCCGCCCGGCGAAAACGGCTGAACAGGCCTGGACCGTGACGGAAATCGATCGTAGCTGGCCGACTCAGGTCGATGCGGTGGCGGTCGATCCGCACTCCATGCATATTCTGGACAGAACCCGGTTTGAAGATTTCCCGTTAATGGCAAAACTGACCCGCTGGGGCGTGGATTTCCACATGGGGATCTTGTTTGGGCTGGCCAATCAGCTGTTGCTGATCGCGTTCGGTATTGCCCTGTGCGTGCTGATCGTCTGGGGATACCGGATGTGGTGGATGCGTCGTCCGGCGCAATCGGTCGTGAACCCGGTTCAGACGCTCTGTCAGAGCTGGCTGGCGCTATCGGGATGGGGAAGAGCCGTCACGGCGATAGTGAGTGTCCTGCTGGGGCTGGCGATGCCGGTGATGGGTGTGAGTCTGGCCCTGTTTGTGCTGGTCGACTGGCTGCGCTGGCGAGCGGCAACAGGCGTGTCGCTCGCAGAATCATCGGTTAAATAACCTTATGGCGTGCTGATCACCACCGCAACCCGGCGGTTTTCAGCGCGCCCTTTTGCAGTACTGTTGCTCGCAACAGGGTATTTTTTGCCTAACCCCTGCGTGGTGAGGTTGCTGCGCGGGATATTGGCTCCCTTCGCCCAGGCGTCGGCTACCGCATTTGCACGTTTCAATGACAGCGCTTCGTTGTAGCGCTCTTCGCCGTAGTTGTCCGTGTGACCGTCCATACGCGCGTGGTTCAGGCCGGTTGCCGCGAGGCGAGAGGCCATGGTCTTGATCTGCGTTTCACTTTCCGCACGCAGCCTGGCGTCATTTTTATCAAACAGGATGGTATCTGACAGGCCAAGAGACCAGTCGCCGTTCAGTTCGTTAAAACCGTAAGACTTCATCGCCGCAATCTGCTCAGGAGTGAACTTGCCTTGCGGCGGTGACTGGCAACCTGCCAGCACGACTGAGGCTAATAACAACGGCGCGAAGTATCGCTTTAACATATCGTTTCCCTTCTAATTTATCGTTTTTGTACGCTGGTTTTTAACCAGGTACATATTGCGGTCGGCTTTCTCCAGTAATGCTTCCACAGAACCATTTTCCCACGCCAGAGCAAAGCCAATACTGAGTGACATTGATGCTTTTTGCCCGTTATGCAATTCGAACGGGCGGATAAACTGCTGCGATAAGGCAGCACAAAGATATTGAACCTCAGGCTCTGAATGGACGCCGTACAGCACCATGGCAAACTCGTCGCCGCCAAGGCGGTATGACTGATGGCGCTTATCACCGAACTCGACCATTCTTCTGGCGACTTCAATCAGCACACAGTCTCCTGCCGCGTGTCCCCAGGTGTCATTAATAAACTTAAAATTATCACCGTCGAGGAAGAGCAGGGCCGAGTTTGTTTTTGCTGCGGGGTCATTCATTAATGCCGCGATGCTGTTACGAAATGCCGCACGGTTGGCAAGACCCGTCAGCGGGTCGTGCATGGCGGTGCGTAATAGCTGGGCGTTTTTCGCCTGCAGTTTAAGCTGCCACTCCTCCATTTCATCCAGAAGGCTGTTGAAGTCCTCGCCAAACTGGTGAAACTCTTCAATCCGCCCGTCTTTCACCCGTCGGGAGAAGTTACGGTTAGTGCGTACGTCATGAACGACGTCAGTAATGTTTTGCAGCGCTGTAACCATGCCGTGATGCAAGGATTGCGTAATGGTCAGTGCGACCACCGTCGCAAACAAAATACAGCCGGTGAGAACGGCAAACGACATCCAGATGAAGTGGCTTATCAGGCTGTCACGCGCGGTAAGGCGTATTTCGCCAATCGTTGAGCCGTTATGGAATACAGGCTGGGAAATCGGCTCGGGGAAAAGCCAGCGGCTGACCAGTGCGCCCAGAGTGTCGTTGTTATCCGCCGGGTTCCACGACCAGTACGCAAAGCGTTTTTTGTGCACGTTGAGGACTTCAGCCACGGCAAACTGGCCCTGTTTGCCAAGGGCAGCAAGCGTTTCATTGGCTGCCACTGAATCGTTGAACACCAGGGAGGCTTCAAGGCTGTGGCTCATGGTGGCGCCGGTTAATTCGAGATTCTTTTGTGCGTATTGCTTTAATGTCACGACGGAGGCAAAACAGAGGAGCAGCCATATTAATGTCATCGTGATGATGACGCTTATCATGCTGATTCGTCTGAGTGTTCTTTTAAACGTCGGACGTGGCGCTGAAGTGAAATCTTTATCCATGCTGCTTATTCCGTGCGAGCATTAATACATCCGGATTGACTCTCACGCCACTGCGAGTCAGCGCATCCAGATTGACGGAAAACCGGACATGGTTGCGATCAATTATCAGGCAAAAGGCGCTGCCAATAATACATTCCGGATTTTGCTCTGAGATTAATAGCAATGCTCTGCCCTGATACTGACTTATTAATTCACGTTGTTTTACGGGGGATTCCGCCCCGAAATAAATAGCATCACACGTCGCGGACAGGGCTTCCTGATCGTTACGCACAATAACGGGGGTATAAGGTAATTCGCTTTGCCCGTCCTTGCTGGTGAGTGCATGCGTGTAGTGAGAAGAAGCATAAACACAGAGTTTTGGCTGGCCGGAAAGTGACGGCCATCGGGTGTAGCTCACAATACCTGAAACGATCGAACGTACCGATTTATCGGTTTCGGTGAACGTGCCTGCCGCCGCTGCGCCCACCATAAGGAACAGCATTAGCACCAGAGTGAGTCGGAAAAAAGAGATCAAGGATAAATTTCTCACCAGAATCCGCCACTTCGCTCCGGAAATAGATGTCCTTAAGAGTTGTAGGCAGAATACCATTGTTTACCAAAGCCGTCATTATGTCAGAATTTTCCCTGCCTCGACCTAAGCTAAATCCTACACTTTGTTATATTCCGGTGAATAAAAAGAGGCTTAATTAAGTCTGCTGGAGCGCATGCTTTCATCCATGCCTTTTTGCCATGACTCGTGCAGTTTTGCTGCATTTTCAGCAGTATCGCAGCTGGCAGGAAAAGATTTTCCCGCTAATCCCCAGGCGTGGAGAAAACCTTCTTCACACACTTTCTTCTGTCCGTCTGCATATCCCCGGAGATATTCACTACGATCAACTTGTGGATCATTAAAATTATCGGCCAGCGTCTGGTTATCTTTAACCGGCAGACCATTCATGGCGTCTTCTTTACCCGCATCAAACCAGCTGGGGCTGGTCCAGTCCGGGTGGAAGGTATAAGGATTGATTTGGCAACCCGATAAAATGAGCGACAACAGCACCAGAGCAATTGAACGCATAGCCATTCTCCTTTTTTCTTCAGCATAGCCTGGTAACGGAAAGTAAGGTGTGTAATTTAAAGTTTACGTCTATGGCGGCTGATTTTTGCAATAAATTGGCATTCGTAAAGAAAAGTGTACGTATTTTGGATTGAAATCTTTACTTGTTATGGTATCGTTGTTTCACCTCTTCGAGGAAAACAATTATCGCAAACGAGCTTTACAGGATCGCAATCATGCAAAAAGACGCGCTGAACAACGTACATATCACTGACGAACAGATTTTGATTACTCCGGATCAACTGAAAGCGGAATTCCCGCTGAGCGTCGCGCAGGAGGCTCAAATTGAGCACTCGCGTCAGACCATTTCAGACATTATCGCTGGCCGCGATCCGCGCCTGCTGGTGGTATGTGGTCCTTGTTCTATTCACGATCCTGAAGCCGCCATTGAGTACGCTCGTCGATTTAAAACATTAGCGGAGGAGGTCAGCGATAGCCTCTATCTGGTAATGCGCGTCTATTTTGAGAAGCCACGTACCACCGTTGGCTGGAAAGGGTTGATTAACGATCCGCACATGGATGGCTCGTTTGATGTGGAAGCAGGGCTGAAAATTGCGCGTCGTCTGCTGGTGGAGCTGGTCAGCATGGGACTACCGCTGGCCACTGAAGCGCTGGATCCGAACAGCCCGCAGTACCTGGGCGACCTGTTTAGCTGGTCTGCCATTGGGGCACGCACCACAGAATCACAAACCCACCGCGAGATGGCGTCTGGTCTGTCGATGCCGGTTGGTTTTAAAAACGGTACTGATGGCAGCCTGGCCACTGCAATTAACGCCATGCGTGCCGCGGCAATGCCGCACCGTTTTGTTGGCATTAACCAGGCGGGGCAGGTTTGCCTCCTGCAAACGCAGGGTAACCCGGATGGTCACGTGATCCTGCGCGGTGGTAAAGCACCGAACTACAGCCCGGCAGATGTGGCACAGTGTGAAAAAGAGATGGAGCAGGCGGGACTGCGCCCGGCACTGATGGTAGATTGCAGTCATGGTAATTCGAATAAAGATTACCGTCGTCAGCCTGCGGTTGCGGAATCAGTGGTGGCACAGATAAAAGACGGCAACCGTTCTATTATCGGTCTGATGATTGAGAGCAATATTCATGAAGGCAATCAGTCATCTGAACAACCGCGCAGCGCAATGAAGCACGGCGTATCCGTCACGGATGCCTGCATCAGCTGGGAAACCACCGACGCGCTGCTGCGTGAGATCCATAAAGATGTAAGCGGCCAGCTGGCGACGCGTCTGGCTTAAGAGGGTAGTTATGGTTGCTGAATTGACCGCGTTACGCGATCAAATTGATGAAGTGGATAAGGCGTTGCTGGACCTGCTGGCGCGCCGTATGGCTCTGGTTGCCGAAGTGGGTGAGGTAAAAAGCAAATACGGCCTGCCGATTTACGTCCCGGAGCGTGAGGCATCCATGCTGGCCTCGCGGCGCAAAGAGGCCCAGGCGCTGGGCGTCTCGCCGGATCTGATTGAAGATGTCTTGCGTCGCGTAATGCGGGAATCCTATTCCAGCGAAAACGATAAGGGCTTCAAAACCCTCTGTCCGTCCCTGCGCCCGGTGGTTATTGTGGGTGGTGCGGGCCAGATGGGGCGTCTGTTTGAAAAAATGCTGACGCTTTCTGGTTATCAGGTTCGCATTCTGGAAAAAGAGGACTGGGAACACGCGCCAGCGCTGATGGCCGATGCGGGGATGGTTATCGTCAGCGTGCCTATCCACGTGACGGAGCAGATCATCGGCAAGCTTCCACCGTTGCCGAAAGATTGCATCCTGGTTGACCTTGCATCGGTCAAAAATGGCCCCCTGCAGGCGATGCTGGCGGCGCATACTGGCCCGGTGCTTGGCCTGCACCCGATGTTTGGTCCGGACAGTGGCAGCCTGGCGAAGCAGGTTGTGGTGTACTGCGATGGTCGTCAGCCGGAGGCCTATCAGTGGTTCCTGGAACAGATCCAGGTATGGGGTGCCAGGTTGCACCGGATCAGCGCGGTAGAGCACGATCAGAACATGGCGTTCATTCAGGCGCTGCGCCACTTTGCGACCTTTGCCTACGGTTTGCATCTGGCGGAAGAGAATGTGCAGCTTGAACAGCTGCTGGCGCTCTCTTCACCGATCTATCGCCTGGAGCTGGCGATGGTTGGGCGTTTGTTCGCTCAGGATCCACAGCTTTACGCCGACATTATTATGTCCTCTGAGAACAACCTGGCGCTTATCAAACGTTATTACCAGCGGTTTGGTGAAGCGATCACCTTGCTGGAGCATGGCGATAAGCAGGCGTTTATCGACAGCTTCCGTAAAGTCGAGCACTGGTTTGGCGATTATGCGCAACGTTTTCAGAGTGAGAGCCGCACGCTTTTGCGTCAGGCAAATGACAGTCGCCAGTAATGCGATGATGTATATACTAAAAGCCAGCAATGCTGGCTTTTTTCATTTTGGGGAACTGTTATGGCCGAACCGCAGCCGCTGTTGAATTACACCGGGCATCTGCCCGAATGTCCGACATGGAGTGCCGAAGAGCATGCGCTCTACTGGGCAGATATTCTGGAGGGGGAGATCCACCGTTATCATCTGCCTACCGCGGAACACACGGTACTCTCTTTCCATGAAGAAGTAGGCTGTTTCGCTCTGCGTGAGCGTGGCGGCTTTATCGTCGCGATGCGCAATGGCATCTGGCTTGCTGACAAGCACGGCCTGCTTCAGCGCAAGGTGTGTGATAACCCCTCTAACCCGCAACTGGCGCGTTTTAATGATGGCGGTACCGATCATCATGGACGGTTCTATGCGGGAACCTTCTGGGGGCCGGGGGATTACAACGGCGCCATGCTGATGCGTATCGATAATGACCTGACGCCGAAAGTGATCCAGTGTGATATTCACGGGCACAACGGTCTGGCATTCAGCCCGGACAAACAGTGGATGTTCACCTCTGACACGCCAAATGGCGTTATCTACCGCACGCCGCTTGATGAGCAAGGTGAGCCGGGGAAACGCGAGATATTCCGCCGCTTTAAAGAGGGGGAGGGCATACCCGACGGTGCTGCGATGGATGAAGAAGGCTGCTACTGGAGCGCAATGTTTGATGGCTGGCGTATCGCGCGCTTTTCACCGCAGGGGGAACAACTGGAAGAGCATCGCATGCCGGTTCGTTGTCCGACGATGGTCTGCTTTGGCGGCGAGGATATGAAAACCCTGTTTATCACGACCACGCGGGAAAATATGGATGCGGATGAAGTGGCACAGTATCCGCTCTCCGGCGCCATCTTCACCCTGCCCGTCAGCGTGGCAGGGATGAAGAAAAGCCGCTTTATCGAACGTTAAGCCGGGTCAACCGGCACGACGTTTTCGCTCGGATAGCAGCCCAGCACTTTCATTGAGCGGGTGATTTCTCCCAGTTCACGCAGGGCTTTCTGCATGGATGCAGATTCCAGGTTGGCCTGGATATCCAGATAAAACATCTCTTCCCACGGATTACCATGAATCGGGCGAGATTCCAGCTTCGTCATGATCAGGTTGTGGTTACGCAGTACCAGCAGGGCCTCAACCAGCGCACCCGCCTGCTGCCCGGTCGCCATCAGCAGCGTCGTTTTAGCCGGAACCTGCTCAGAGACATTGATGGCTTTACGGGCCAGTACCACGAAGCGGGTGATATTTTGCGTCTGGTTCGCCAGGTTGCGTTCCAGTACCTGCAGGCCATACAGCGCTCCGCCCGCCTCGCTGCCAAGTGCGGCCACCGTCGGGGAATTTGCCTGCATCACTTTTTCCATCGCCGCAGAAGTGCTTTCGGTGTACTCAATTTTCCAGTTCGGATAACGGTTGAGGAACTGACTGCACTGCTGGAACGGTTGTGGGTGACTGTACACCGTCTCGATTTGGCTCAGGTCGGTTGAGCCAGAGACCAGTACGCAGTGATCGATAGGGATGGTCATCTCGCCAACCAGCGACAGCGTAGTGTGCTGCAGAAGATCGTACACGTCGTTAATGGCACCAGAGCTGGTGTTTTCAATCGGTACGACGGCGTAATCCGCCTGTCCGGTTTCGACCTGATTGAAAATATCAGCAAATTTTGCGCAGCCGCTTTCAATAAACTCTTCGAAATGACGCGCTGCGTACTGGCGCGCGGCAAGGTGAGAGTAAGAGCCTTTAGGGCCGAGGAAGGCGACACGTGCAGAGTGCGGGTTCGTTTTATTCAGATGCTGCTGGAGTAGCGCTTGCTGGGTCAGAACGGAGTCTTCGATGATGAGCTGGAACAAACGGGTGATGTAATGGGCGTCGAGGTGGTGCGCTTTACCAAGCTGAATCAGGCGTTCCAGCAGGTCGCGTTCACGGTCGATATCACGCACCGGCCGATGGGAGTCCAGCTTGGCTTTTCCCACTTCGATGGCGAGTGTGCGACGTTCTGCCAGCAGGGCCAGTAATTTTTCGTCCAGTGCGCTGATTTTCACTCGCAGGTCCAGTAACGGGTTTTCCGGTGTCATAGTGTTGCCTGTCTCGTTTATCGTTATTAATAAAAAAGGCCTCCCGGTGTGGGAGGCCTTGTTGTTCGTCTTCGCATTCTTTATCACACGACGAAACGCCTCCCAATCAGGGGAAGGTAAAAAAGAATGCGAAGAAAAACGGTGTGTGTTTCATGAAATCATCCTGTCGTTGATACCGTTAAAGTACCCGTACTGTTTTCACGCTGTCAATAAAAAACGCGCCCGAAGGCGCGTTGGCGGTAAACTCAATTTAAAGGATTACTCTTCTTCAACTTCTTCCGCGAAGCTGGCGTCTTTCACCGACGTTGCGGCGCGACGGGCTTCACCTTTGTGTTGCACTTTATTGAGCTGCCGTTCCAGCTTGTTGATCAAATCGTTAATAGCGGTGTACATATCCTCATGTTTTGCGCTGGCGACCAGATGGCCGTTTGGAGTATTGATAGTTGCGTCAGCGATGAAACCTTGCGGCTCCTTGGACAGGATGATATGTGGGTTAATCAAATGTGTTTGCCATTTATCCAGTTTGGCGAGACGGTCTGCGACGTGTTGGCGGATTGCCGGAGTAATTTCCATTTGTTTACTGGTAATGTTCATTGTCATAAATTTTACCTCTTGTCTTTCCGTCTTGGTGATTCCAGCATACCTGTCCTAATGTCAAAATATGTGATTTAGATCACGTTATTTTGTCGGTTTTTGTCAGGGAATGTTTTTTGTGAGGCAGGGCAGGAAGAGGTGATATTTACCTTGTGGAAGGCCCGATTTGCGGTCATAGTTGATAGGATGTGTTGAGGCTAAACCGCTTCAGCTGATCTCTGAACGCATAAAAAAACGGCAGCCCGAAGGCTGCCGTTTTGCATTGAGGCAATATCAGGTGTTGCTGCTGTTCGCGGCGATGATTTTCGCCACTTTGTCAGCCTGTGCGGTCATCTGCATCTGACGGTAAGCATTTTCCATCAGCTTCAGGCCATCACGCGTTGCCTGTGTATCCGGGTAATCACGCAGCATACCTTCTACACGATTAACCACGGCAACCCATGCGCCACGGCGGGTATAGTATTCCGCAACGGAGTATTCGTATTTCGCCAGACGATCTTTCAGGAACACCAGACGTTTGGTCGCGTCAGTGACGTACTGGCTGTTCGGGTAGCCGCGCACCAGTTTGGAGAAGTCGTTGAAAGCATCACGCGCATGCTGCGGGTCACGGTCAGAACGATCCACACCGAAGAAACCTTGCAGGGCACTGTCGTCCAGCGCCATGTTGGTAAGACCGCGCATGTACATGACGTAATCGATGTTAGGATGAGTCGGGTTCAGACGCATGAAACGATCGATGGTTGCCTGAGCCAGCGGCAGATCGGCATTTTTATAGTAGGCATAGATGAGATCTAACTGTACCTGCTGCGAATACGGACCAAATGGATAGCGATTATCCAACGCTTCCAGTTGCGTTATCGCCTGTTTCCAGTTACCGTCCTGCAACTTTTGTTGTGCAGTCGCATAGATTTCATTCGGCGGATTGTCAGGGACCTGTTCATTTGAACCGGAGCAGCCCACCAAAGCCAGGCTCAACGTGGCCGCTGCCACCAGATATTTCATGCGCGTCATGACGTTTTGACTTTCCTCAAATGTTTGTCCGGGAGAAACTCTGTTCCTGCTCCCGATTAAGACCAGCTACAATAGCACACTATATTAAACGGCAAAGCCGTAAAACCCAACGTTAAACGAAGAAGCAGTTTATGGCACAACGAGTAGAACTCACCGCAACAGTCTCCGAAAATCAGCTCGGTCAACGCTTAGATCAGGCTTTGGCCGAATTGTTCCCTGATTATTCGCGTTCACGCATAAAAGAATGGATCCTTGACCAGCGCGTGCTGGTAAACGGCAAGATCTGGGACAAACCAAAAGAGAAAGTGTTAGGTGGGGAAGCCGTCGCCATCAATGCTGAAATCGAAGAGGACATCCGCTTCGAGCCGCAGGACATCCCGCTGAACATCGTCTATGAAGATGATGACATCCTGGTGATCAACAAGCCACGTGACCTGGTTGTTCATCCGGGCGCGGGGAACCCTGATGGCACAGTGCTTAACGCACTTCTCCATTATTACCCGCCTATCGTGGATGTTCCACGCGCCGGCATCGTTCACCGTCTGGATAAAGACACCACGGGTCTGATGGTGGTGGCAAAGACCGTTCCAGCTCAGACACGTCTGGTGGAATCTCTGCAGCTGCGTGAAATCACCCGCGAATATGAAGCGGTGGCCATTGGTCATATGACCGCTGGCGGTACGGTGGAAGAACCTATCAGCCGTCACCCAACCAAACGTACCCATATGTCGGTGCACCCGATGGGTAAGCCTGCGGTAACGCACTACCGCATTATGGAACACTTCCGCATTCATACGCGTCTGCGTCTGCGTCTGGAAACCGGTCGTACTCACCAGATCCGTGTTCATATGGCGCACATTACCCATCCGCTGGTGGGCGATCAGGTCTACGGTGGTCGTCCGCGTCCGCCAAAAGGTGCATCGGATGAGTTCATTAGCGTACTGCGTAAGTTTGATCGCCAGGCGCTGCACGCAACGATGCTGCGTCTTTACCATCCTATCACCGGTATTCAGATGGAATGGCACGCGCCGATCCCACAGGATATGGTCGACCTTATTGACGCCATGCGTGTTGATTTTGAAGAACACAAAGATCAAGTGGACTGGTTATGACCAAACTGATTGTCCCGGAGTGGCCACTGCCTGAGGGCGTGGCTGCCTGCAGTTCAACCCGTATCGGCGGTGTGAGCCAGGGCGCGTGGGAATCTTTGAATCTCGGCGCACACTGTGGTGACAACCTGGAGCACGTTGAAGAAAACCGCAAACGCCTGTTTGCTGCCGGGAATTTACCGTCGAAACCGGTCTGGCTGGAACAGGTTCACGGTAAAACGGTACTGCCGTTAACGGGCGAACCCTATGCGTCTAAACGGGCCGATGCGTCTTACAGTGATACCCCGGGAACGGTATGTGCGGTAATGACTGCCGATTGCCTGCCGGTTCTGTTCTGTAACCGTGCCGGTACCGAGGTGGCAGCAGCGCATGCAGGCTGGCGTGGTCTGTGTGAAGGTGTGCTCGAAGAGACCGTCGCCTGCTTTAAAGATGACCCTGCGAATATCATGGCCTGGCTCGGCCCGGCCATTGGTCCTCGTGCGTTTGAAGTGGGGCCAGAGGTCCGCGAAGGCTTTATGGAGAAAGAGCTGCAAGCCGCGGATGCTTTCCTTCCTGCCGGTGAAAAATATCTGGCCGATATTTACCTGTTGGCCCGCCAGCGCCTGAATAATGTCGGCGTGACGCAGATCTTCGGCGGCGATCGCTGTACCTTCACCGAAAAGGGTGATTTTTTCTCTTATCGCCGCGACAAGACGACAGGTCGTATGGCAAGTTTTATTTGGCTGATATAACCTAAAGAATCAAGACGATCCGGAACGTGCCGTTTTCTTTTCACATAATTCAGGTCATTAACCTTGAATAATTGAGGGATGACCTCATTTAATCTCCAGTAGCAAATTTGACCTGTTATGGGAGGAGTTATGCGTCTGGATCGTCTTACTAATAAATTCCAGCTTGCTCTCGCCGATGCCCAGTCCCTTGCACTGGGGCACGACAACCAATTCATCGAACCTCTTCATTTAATGAGCGCCTTGTTGAATCAGGAAGGGGGATCGGTACGTCCGTTATTAACGTCTGCCGGCATTAATGCTGGCCAGTTACGCACCGCCATCGATCGGGCCCTGAGCCGTTTACCCCAGGTAGAAGGTACCGGTGGCGACGTTCAGCCGTCTCAGGATCTGGTGCGTGTGCTGAATCTTTGCGACAAGCTGGCGCAAAAACGTGGGGACAACTTTATTTCGTCAGAACTTTTCGTTCTGGCGGCGCTTGAATCACGCGGTACCTTGACCGACCTGCTGAAATCTGCCGGTGCAACCACCGCCAATGTGACTCAGGCGATTGAGAAAATGCGCGGAGGTGAAAGCGTGAACGATCAGGCAGCCGAAGACCAACGTCAGGCTTTGAAAAAATTTACGGTCGACCTGACCGAGCGTGCCGAGCAGGGCAAGCTTGACCCGGTGATCGGCCGTGATGAAGAGATTCGCCGTACTATCCAGGTACTGCAGCGTCGTACCAAAAACAACCCGGTGCTGATTGGTGAGCCGGGGGTCGGTAAAACCGCCATCGTCGAAGGTCTGGCGCAGCGCATTGTGAACGGTGAAGTGCCGGAAGGGCTGAAAGGTCGTCGCGTACTGGCGCTCGACATGGGGGCGCTGGTGGCCGGGGCGAAATACCGCGGTGAGTTTGAAGAGCGTCTGAAAGGCGTGCTTAACGACCTGGCGAAACAGGAAGGCAACGTCATTCTGTTTATTGACGAACTGCACACCATGGTCGGCGCAGGTAAAGCGGACGGCGCGATGGATGCCGGTAATATGCTGAAACCAGCCCTGGCACGTGGGGAACTTCACTGCGTAGGGGCTACCACGCTGGATGAGTACCGTCAGTACATCGAAAAAGATGCTGCGCTGGAGCGTCGTTTCCAGAAAGTGTTTGTTGCTGAGCCAAGCGTTGAAGATACCATCGCGATTTTGCGTGGGCTGAAAGAACGTTATGAACTGCACCACCATGTGCAGATTACTGACCCGGCGATTGTTGCAGCAGCCACGCTTTCGCATCGTTATATCGCTGACCGTCAGTTGCCCGATAAAGCAATCGACCTTATTGATGAAGCGGCCTCAAGCATTCGTATGCAGATTGACTCGAAACCGGAAGAGCTGGACAGGCTCGACCGTCGCATCATCCAGCTCAAACTGGAACAGCAGGCACTGAAGAAAGAGTCTGATGAAGCCAGTAAGAAACGGCTGGATATGCTCAACGAAGAACTGGACGATAAAGAGCGTCAGTACTCTGAGCTGGAAGAAGAGTGGAAAGCGGAGAAAGCATCACTCTCGGGTACTCAGACAATTAAAGCGGAACTGGAACAGGCGAAAATTGCCATTGAGCAAGCGCGTCGTGTGGGTGACCTGGCGCGAATGTCTGAACTGCAGTACGGCAAAATTCCTGAGCTTGAGAAACAGCTTGAGATCGCCACGCAGTCGGAAGGCAAAACGATGCGTCTGTTACGAAACAAAGTAACGGATGAGGAGATCGCTGAAGTGCTGGCTCGCTGGACCGGTATTCCGGTTGCGCGCATGATGGAAAGCGAACGCGACAAACTGCTGCGCATGGAGCAGGATCTGCATCAGCGCGTGATTGGTCAGAACGAGGCGGTTGAAGCGGTCTCTAATGCCATTCGCCGTAGCCGTGCAGGGTTGTCTGACCCTAATCGTCCAATCGGTTCGTTCCTGTTCCTGGGGCCTACGGGGGTCGGTAAAACCGAACTCTGTAAGGCGCTGGCTAACTTCATGTTTGATAGCGATGATGCGATGGTGCGTATCGATATGTCCGAGTTTATGGAGAAACACTCCGTTTCGCGACTGGTTGGTGCGCCTCCAGGATATGTGGGTTATGAAGAAGGTGGCTACCTGACAGAAGCGGTGCGCCGTCGTCCTTATTCCGTCATCCTGCTGGATGAAGTGGAAAAAGCGCATCCGGATGTGTTCAACATTCTGCTGCAGGTTCTTGACGATGGACGGCTGACTGACGGACAGGGGAGAACGGTCGACTTCCGTAACACGGTAGTGATCATGACCTCGAACCTGGGTTCCGATTTGATTCAGGAACGTTTCGGTGAACTGGACTACGGCCATATGAAGGATCTGGTGATGGGCGTGGTAAGCCATAGCTTCCGTCCAGAGTTCATTAACCGTATTGATGAAGTGGTAGTGTTCCATCCTCTGGGTGAGAAACATATTGCGTCGATTGCGCAGATTCAGCTGCAGCGTCTGTATAAACGTCTGGAAGAGCGTGGATATGAAATTCACATCTCCGATGATGCGCTGAAGCTCTTGAGCGCAAATGGGTACGATCCGGTTTATGGGGCGCGTCCGCTGAAACGCGCAATCCAGCAACAGATCGAAAACCCACTGGCGCAGCAGATACTCTCCGGGGAGCTGATTCCGGGCAAAGTTATCCGTCTGGAAGCCAACGACGACAAAATTGTGGCAGTGCAGTAAGTCACAAAACGCAAAAACGGGCCGCTTGCGGCTCGTTTTTGTTTAAAAACCAGGCCAGAATTGAGGTCTGGGATGCAAATTGCCTGGAAAGTGAGCGGTCAGTAAATAATTTTCACTTTATCCTTGCAGCTTCAGAATTACCCCCTATAATGCGCCTCCACTGACACGGAACAACGGCACACACGCCGCCGGGTCAGCAGGGATAAGCGAAAATAAATGCTTGACTCTGAAGCGGGAAAGCGTAATATGCACACCC